>NZ_ALVC01000462.1:0-14370 GCF_000293195.2 Sphingomonas sp. LH128 | reverse complement strand
TTCGGCCGCCAGCCCGAGGGCGACCTGTTCCCCTGGGAGCGCACCGATCTCGCCGATGCGCTGAAGGCCGCGCTGGCCTGATGACGGCGCGTCTCCTCCCTGTCGCGCAGCGATGGGGAGGTGGCAGCGCGAAGCGCTGACGGAGGGGGTTCTCCCCCTCCACACCCGCTGCGCGGGCGGTCCCCCTCCCCATCGCTGCGCGACAGGGAGGATGTTCAATCTCTCTCGACCAACCGTAGACGCTGTTCGATCAGCGTCGGCGTTTCTCTTGCAACGATACGACAAGGCGATAGCTTCGGCCGATCAACCGCGCGCTTTTTTCGGGGGCGCGGGATGCAAGGGACACATCCATGATCGAAACCGACCGTCGCGGCGCTATCAGCCTTGCCGCCGCGCTTCCTCTCGCCTCGGCGCTGCCCTCGATGCTGGCGGGCACGGCCCATGCCGCCGATGCAGCCGCCGCGCAGTGGGACCTTACCGACCTCTATCCCGGCCTCGACGCCTGGGATGCCGCGCGCAAGCAGGTCGCCGCCGCGCTGCCGCGCCTTGCGGCCTACAAGGACAGCTTCGGCACCGACGCACCCTCCATGCTCAAGGCGCTGGAGGATATCTCCGAGGTCTCGAAGACCTTCGCCCGCGTCTATGTCTACGCCTCGCTGAAGGCGGACGAGGACGTGCGCGTTTCCGCCAACCAGGAGCGCAACGCGCAGGTCATGGACCTCTACGCCGCCTTCGGCGAGGCGACCGCGTGGACCGCGCCTGAAACGCTCAAGCTGGGCAAGGACAAGGTCGAGAGCTTCATCACCGCCGACAAGGCGCTTGCCACCCGCTTCGCCTTCGGCCTGCGCAAGACCCTGCGCGAGGCCGAGCATACGCTCGACGCCAAGGGCGAGGCGCTGCTGGCGGCGGTGTCCTCGCCGCTCTCTGGCCCTCAGACGATCCGCGAGCAATTGTTCTCCTCCGACATTCCCTGGCCGGAGGTCACCCTGTCGGATGGGCGCAAGACGACGCTCGACGCGCAGGGCTATACCTTGACCCGGGACGCCCCCAATCGCGATGACCGCAAGACCGTCATGGACGGCTTCTTCGGCCAGATGGGCAAGTTCGAAAGCTCGCTCGGCGCGGCGATGGCGGCCAAGCTCAAGGGCGACGTGTTCGAGGCCCGCGCCCGCAGCTACAAGAGCTGCCTCGCCATGGCGCTGGCACCCGGCGCGGTGCCCGAGGGCGTCTACCGCACGCTGGTGGCCGAGACCAATGCCGGTCTGCCGCAGCTCCACCGCTCGTTCGAGCTGCGCCGCAAGATGCTGAAGCTGCCGGACATGCACTATTACGACATTTATCCGCCGCTGGTCAGCATGGAGCGCAAGTTCACCCTGACCGACATGCGCAACATCACCCTGAAGGCCGTCGAGCCGCTGGGCCCCGACTACGTCAAGCGCCTCGGCGCGGCGACGGCGGCGAAGTGGATGGATCCCTGGCCGCGTCCCGGCAAGCGTCCGGGCGCCTACATGAACGGCTCGGCCTACGGCGTGCATCCCTACCTGCTGCTGAACCTCGGCGAGAACTACGAGGGATTGTCCACGTATGCGCATGAGTGGGGCCACGCGATGCATTCGCTGCTGGCCGATTCGGTGCAGCCTTACGAGCTGTCCGACTACCCGATCTTCACCGCCGAGATCGCCTCCACCTGCAACGAGGTGCTGCTGACCGAGTACATGCTGAAGCAGGCGAAGACGAAGGACGAGAAGATCTACTACCTCGGCATGCGGCTGGAGGGCATGCGCGGCACCTTCTTCCGGCAGGCGATGTTCGCCGAATTCGAGCTGAAGATGCACGAGATGGCCGAAGCCGGAGAGGGCCTCTCGGGCGAGAGCCTGACGCGCGTGTATCTCGACCTGCTGAAGCGCTATCACGGCCCGAACTTCGTGATCGACGCGCCCTATGCGATCGAGTGGGCCTACATCCCGCATTTCTACAGCACGTTCTACGTCTACCAGTACGCCACCTCGATTTCGGCGGGGACGTGGTTCGCGCATTCGATCCTGAACGGCGGCAAGGCGGAGCGCGAGCGTTACCTCGACGTGCTGCGGGCAGGCGGCTCGGCCGATCCGGTCGATATCCTGAAGAAGGCGGGGCTCGATATGACCGCTCCCGATCCGTACCGGGGCCTCGTGGCGGACTTCAAAGCGACGATCGACGAGATCGAAGCGCTGATGGGGTGAATGCCCAGGGATGAATCCGCAATGACAAGCGGGGCGCGAGCGGCGATGATGCGGGCAGGACACTCTTTCGCACCGGGGAGATGCGTCGATGGCCCGTATCCTGTATCCGCTCGCGCTGCTGCTTCCGGCGCTCGCGGGGTTTCCTTCGAGCGCGGCGGCGCCCGAAATTCCGCCTGACCTGTTCGGTCGTTATGCGCCGGCCGGAAATTGCGCCGTTCTGCCACGCATAAACGTCGGCGCGGGCGGAGTCTTCCTCGACACCGCGACCGGACGCAGCGGGCCTTTGCCCATCGACATGTGCTTCAGCTGTGCGGGCGGGGCGCAATACGAAGGCATCCAGATCTGGATGGGCATCAAGTACGGCAAGGACAAATGGGGCGGTGACAACATGCCCGTCATCTTCGTCTTCAATGACGGAGAGAAGCGCGGTGTGCTGTCGGTCAATCATGACGACACCCTGCGCACGCCGCTGGGCGCCCCGATGACGCAAGTGGTGAAGACGGGGGCCTTCCGGAAATGCAAGGGTTGAGCGCTCCCCGGCAGATTGCAGGGAGCGCTCCGGATATCAGGCGGGCGTGATGCCGCCCGCCGGCCTCAGGCCGGCGTGATTCCCATGCAGAGGTACTTGACCTCCATGTAGTCATCGAGGCCGTAATGCGAGCCCTCGCGGCCCAGGCCCGACTGCTTGACGCCGCCGAAGGGCGCGACCTCGGTGGAGATGAGGCCGGTGTTGATGCCGACCATGCCCGCTTCGAGCGCCTCGGCGACACGCCACACGCGCGACAGGTCGCGGGCGTAGAAGTAGCTGGCGAGGCCGAACTCGGTGTCGTTGGCCATGCGGATGGCGTCGGCCTCGTCGGTGAAGCGGATCACCCCTGCGAGCGGCCCGAAGGTTTCCTCGCGCGCCAGCTTCATGTCGGGCTTCACGCCCGCCACCACGGTCGGATTGAAGAAGCTGCCGCCGAGCGCGTTGCGCTGGCCGCCCGCGAGCACCTTGGCGCCGCCATCGACTGCGTCCTTAAGGTGCTCCTCAACCTTCTCGACCGCCTTCTCGTCGATCAGCGGGCCGACTTCGGTGCCGGCATCCAGGCCATAGCCCACCTTCATGCCGCTGACGCGCGCGGCCAGTTTCTCGACGAACTCGTCATAGACACCGTCCTGCACGTAGAAGCGATTGGTGCATACGCAGGTCTGGCCGCCGTTGCGGAACTTGGAGATCATCGCGCCTTCGATCGCGGCGTCCACGTCGGCATCGTCGAAGACCAGGAACGGCGCGTTGCCGCCCAGTTCCATCGAGCACTTCTTGATCGTCTCGGCGCATTCACGCAGCAGGTCGCGGCCGATCTCGGTCGAGCCGGTGAAAGTCAGCTTGGCGACCTTGGGGCTGGCGGTCAGGGTCGAGCCGATCTGGCCCGCGCTGCCCGTCACGACGTTGACGACGCCCTTGGGGATGCCCGCCATCTCGCACAGTTGCGCGATCGCCAGCGCCGAATAGGGGGTGGCCGAGGCGGGCTTGATGACGATGGTGCAACCTGCCGCCAGCGCCGGGCCGAGCTTGCGGGTGATCATCGCATTGGGGAAGTTCCACGGCGTGATCGCGGCGACGACGCCGACGCCCTGCTTGATCACGACGATGCGGCGGTCGGCGGCATGGCCGGGGATGACGTCGCCATAGGCGCGCTTGCCCTCTTCGGCGAACCACTCGATGAAGCTGGCGCCATAGGCGATCTCGCCTTTGCCTTCGGCCAGCGGCTTGCCCTGTTCACGGCTCAGCAGTTCGCCCAGATCGTCCTGGTGCTGCAGCATCAGTTCGAACAGCTTGCGCATCAGCTTGGCGCGCTCACCGGCGGTCTTGGCGCGCCAGGCGGGGAGGGCGGCCTCGGCGGCGTCGATCGCGCGGGCGGTTTCGTCAGCGCCCATCTTCGGCACCGTGCCCAGCACCTTGCCCGTGCCCGGGTCTGTGACCTCGAAGGAAGCACCGGAATCCGCATCGACCCACGCGCCGTCGATGTAGCACTGCTGCTTCAGGAAGTCGGTGTAGGCCATTTCGTGCGGTTCCTCGTGTGCTGCCGGTGGAGCGTCTCGGATGGACGCTCGCGGGTTCCGGCATGGTCTAGGGACGACCCCTAGCGGTTACAAGCCGCCCTGGACTCCTGCGACAAGCGCGAGGGTGGCGCGATTGACGCCTCTCCACGTGTCGGCTAGTCTCGGTAGAGAATAATAATTCGCAAATGTGAATTAATTGGGGAGAGTGGGCTTGGAATATGCAGGCTATGTCGGCGGCAAGTTCCTGCGCGGTGAAGGGGAGCGGTTCGACGTACAGAACCCGTCCGACGAATCGATCGTGGCCGAAGTGGTGGGCGTCTCGTCCGCGCAGGCGGATGCGGCGATCGGCGCGGCGCGTGCGGCGTTCGATTCCGGTGTATGGTCGAGTCTGTCGATGAAGGCGCGTGGGGAAGCGATGACTCGCTTCGGTGAGGCGATGCGCAAACGCGCCGATTTCCTGAAGAAATGCGCGATCGAGGAGGCGGGATGCCCGGTCTCCGCCACCGTCATGGGCGCGCAGGTCCACGCGCCGCTGCGCATGACCGACGAGATCATCGACATGTTCCTGCGCATGCCCGAGCAGGGAGAAAACCCCTTGCCGATCCACGAACGGGTCAACCCGCACTTCGTGGTGCAGAGCCTCAAGCGCTGGTCGCCGCTGGGGGTGGTGTCGGCGATTTCGGCGTACAACGTGCCGTTCTATACCGCGTTCTGGAAGGTGGTGCCGGCGCTCATGGCGGGCAACTCGGTGATCCTGCGGCCCAATCCGTTGACCCCCATCTCATCCATGATTTTCGCCGAAGCGGCCGAGGAAGCGGGGCTGCCGCCCGGGGTGCTGAACGTGATCATCGAGCCGGGGCTGGCGGGCGGGCTTGCCATGACCACCGATCCGCGCGTGGATATGGTCTCGTTCACCGGTTCTTGCGCTGTAGGCGCCAAGGTGGCGGAGCAGGCGGCGCCGACGCTCAAGCGGCTGGTGCTGGAACTGGGCGGCAAGTCGGCGCAGATCTACCTGCCCGACGCGGTTGCCCGCGCGCCTTCGGCGGCGGTCTCGGTCTGTACCTCCCATGCGGGGCAGGGCTGTGTGCTCGGCACGCGCGTCTTCGTGCCGCAGGAGAGCAAAGCCGAAGTTCTCGACGGCATGGCGAAGCTGCTGGCGGGGGTGAAGATCGGCCCGGCGAGCGATCCGGCGACGCAGCTCGGCCCGGTCATCAGCGCGGGCCAGCGCGACCGCTGCGAACATTTCACGAAGGAGGCGGTCGAGGCGGGCGGCCGCGTGGTGTGCGGCGGCAGGCGGCCGGAAGGCTTCGACAAGGGCTTCTACTGGGAGCCGACCGTGCTCGACCTGCCCGACAATGCCAACCCCGCCGCGCAGGAGGAGATCTTCGGGCCGGTGGTGAGCGTGATCGGCTACCGCGATCTCGACCATGCGGTGGAGATGGCCAACGACAGCCGCTTCGGCCTCTCGGGCTGGGTCCACGGCGCAGACAAGGTCAAGGCGCTGGAGGTGGGCCTGAAGATCCGCAGCGGTGCGGTCAACGTCAACGGCGCGGTGATGTCTAGCTACGCGAGCGGCGGCGGCATCAAAATGAGCGGTCTTGGCCGTGAGCGCGGGGTCGAGGGGCTGCGCGAATTCCAGATGATGACCACCTTCAACATCGGTGGCTGAGGCGAGGGGAGCAGGGACAATGCAGGGACTGGTTCAGGGCAAGGTCGCCCTCATCACCGGCGCGGGATCCGGCGTGGGGCGCGCGGCGGTGCTGTTGTTCTGCGAACATGGCGCCAAAGTCGTCGCCGCCGACATCAACGGAGCCAATGCCGAGGAGACCGCTGCGCTTGCCGTGGCAGCGGGCGGCGAGGCGGTGGCGGTCACCTGCAATGTCGCCGATCCGGCCAGCGTCGATGCCGCCGTCGCGCATGCGGCGCAGCGGTTCGGGCGGCTGGACGTCATCTACAACAACGCCGGCATCACCATCAGCCCGGTCCCCGGCAAGGGTCTGCGCAGCCTTGTCGAGTGCGATCCCGAGGAGATGAAGCGGGTCGAGGACGTCAACATCAACGGCGTGGTCTACGGCTGTCAGGCCGCGATCCGGCAGTTCGAGAAGCAGGCCGGGGAAGGACTGGGCGGCGGCGGCGCGATCGTCTCCACCGCATCGGTCGCGGGGCTGATGGGCTACGGCGGGGTGCTCTACGGCGCGACCAAGGGCGCGGTCGTGCAGCTTACCCGGGCTCTGGCCATCGAGGTCGCGGACAAGGGTATTCGCGTCAACGCCGTCTGCCCCGCCGGGATGCTCACGCACTACGCCGGGATGGATCCCGACAGCGACAACCGCGAGCGCATCCTGCAAGGCATGGGCAAGGCGCACCCGCTGGGCAAGGCGATCGACCCGCGCGATACAGCCAGCGCCGCGCTGTTTCTCGCCTCCGATCTTGCGGGCAATATCACCGGCGTCAACCTTCCGGTCGATGGCGGCCTCTCCGCCGGTCGCAAGACGGGAGGCTGAGATGGCCGCGACGATGAAGCAGGTTGTCCTTGCCGCTTATGCGCAGGGCAATCCGAAGCCCGGCGACTTTCGCATCGAGGAAGTGCCCGTGCCGGAGGCCGGCGAGCGCGAGATCCTGCTGAAGACGCTCTACATCGCCGTCGATCCCCTGCTGCGCTTCTCGGTGGACGAGACGGTGCTGACCGGCGCGGGGCGCATGGAACTGGGCCAGCCCATGGTCGGGCCGGTGGTAAGCGAGGTCATCGCCTCCAGCCATCCCGATTACGCGGTGGGCGACGTGGTCGAAGGGCGTTCAGGCTGGCAGGAATATGCCGTGCTCGCGCCGGACCTCAGCGACTATCGCGGCCCGCCGCGCAAATTGGACAGGTCGCTGGCGCCGGTCTCTACCGCGCTTGGCGTGCTCGGCGGGCCGGGGCAGACCGCGTACGAGGGCATCGTCAAGGTCGGCCGGGTCAAGGCGGGCGAGACGGTGGTGATCTCGGCGGCGGCGGGCGCGGTGGGCTCGATTGCCGGGCAGATCGTCAAGGTGCTCGGCGGCCGGGCGGTCGGTATCGCGGGCGGCGCGGCCAAGTGCGCGGCGCTGCTCGACCTCGGCTTCGACGCGGCGGCCGACTACAAGGCGCCGGATTTCGCCGATCAGCTGAAGGCCGCGATGCCCGAGGGGGCGGAGGTCTATCTCGACAATGTCGGCGGCGAGGTGACGATGACCGTCCTGCCGCTCCTCAAGCGCGGTGCACGCATGGCGATGTGCGGGTTCATCGCCTATTACGGGGTGGGCATGGAAGGTCCGGGGCCGGATCGCCTGCCCGGTTTCTACCGGCTGATCATGAACAAGGGACTCGAGATCCGGGGCTTTGCCGGAATGCTGGCCGGGCAGCAGGGGCTGGAGGATATCGCCCGGTGGATGAAGGAAGGCCGCATCCGTTTCGCCGAGTCCGTCGTCGAAGGCATCGAGGCGGCGCCTGCGGCCTTTTCCAGTGTGTTTTCGGGCCACGACCATGTCGGCAAGCTGCTGGTGCGGGTTGCCGCGCAGGGTTGATCGATGGGACCGGAGGGTGCAGCGTCATTTGTCATGGACACGAGCACGCTTCCGCCGCCGCCGCGCAGCACGGCCAATCCTGCCCCGCAGCGCACGGCGGGCTCGGTCCGCCGCACGACGAGCATCGACGTTTCCTGGCCCGACGGCCTCGACGGCCAGCGCCGCTTCGTGGGCGCCGCGCGCGACTTGTGGACGCCGCAGGCGGGCGAGGACGGCCTGACCCTTGCCGAGGCGCGCTACGAGGTGCGCATGAGCGAGGACAAGACGATCGCCGCGATCGCGGCGCAGCCGGACTGCGAGGCGATCGCCCATCTCGTCGGCGCGCGCGCGGGCGGTCACCTGCGCGGCCTGCTGCGCGAGGTCATGCCGGACATGGTCGCCGCCGCGCACCCGCTTTACATCGTGCTCGACGACTTGTCCGGCACGGCGCTGGTCAGTTCCTTCGCGTGGTCGCAGTGGCATCCCGACTGGGCCGACCGGTTGCGTGAAAAGCTCGGCGAGGCGCAGCACGCGCAGATGATGGCCCAGCGCGTCAATGTGTGCTGGGGGCTGCAGGAGGGGAACAGCGGCGTGTCCGGCGATGTCGATCCGGAGAAGGTCGCGAGCGCGGACGCGGGCGATCTGCGCAACCCTGCCGACCCGCTCGGGTGGCACGATCTTGCCGAAGATGATGGCCCGGGCTTTCGCCGCGCGCGCCGGATCGATGTGACGCGGGACGATGAAGCAGGCGTGATCACCATCGATTCCGCTTTCCAGGACAGCGCGAAGCGCCGCGACGGCGGCCGCGTGGCGATCCATGAGTACCGCCTTACCGCCCGCGTCGATGCGCAGACGCTGGAAGTGCTCTCACTCGAGCCCGAGGCGCGGATCCTGCCGTTCTCCGAATGCCCGGGTGCGACCGCGAATACGCAGCGGCTGGTCGGGTGCAACCTTGCCGAGATTCGCGAGGACGTGCTGACGCAGCTGCGCGGGCCTGAAGGCTGCACGCACCTCAACGACGCCCTGCGCGCGCTGGCCGACGTGCCTGCCCTTGCGGCGCGGATCGCGGGTTCAGCGCGAGGCTGACGGATTACCGTGTACGCGTTGCGGTTCGCTCGGACTTGGACTCGGATTGTGGTTCGGCGATCACGCCCTCGATCGCTTCGCGCATCGCGGTGTAGAAGGCGCTGATACGGGCGAAGCGGTCGGCAACGGGGGCGCTAATGTCGCGCTCACGCTGCCCGGCGAACAGGCGCACCTGCCGATCGAGCAACTGCGCCTTTTCGACGAATGGGCCACTGAACTCGGACGGCACCGAGTAGTAGATGCGGCGACTCCCCGGCTCTCCCTGCCTGCGGGCGTTGCCGCAATGCTCGAGCGTGCGGGCGGCCACGCTGGCGTTGCTCTTGCTCATGCCGAGGTCGGCTGCGATCTCGTCGAGGGTCGCTGGTTCCTCGCGCAGGAGCAGGTAGGCGTAGATGCGCCCGACCGGCCGGGGCCAGCCCCAGGGGGCCATCAACATCGCCATGGCGTCAAGAAAGGCTTCGTCCTGCTGTGATGGCTTGAAGTTCGACATATTCTGGATTTACTGAATTTGAGTGTCGGGTGCCAGCGCAAATGCAAGCGCCGGATTCGATGAGCGTGCGTGCGGCGTGCAGGCGATGGCCGTCCGTTACCCGAGGGAGACGATGACATGGAGCAGCAGGCGTTCACCACGCGATACGGCCCCTGGGCGCTGATCGCCGGGGCATCCGAAGGGACCGGCGCGGCCTTTGCGCGCCAGCTTGCGCAGATGGGGGTGAACCTCATCCTCGTCGCCCGCCGCAAGGAGCCGCTGGAGGCGCTGGCCGCAGAGCTGCGCAGCAAGGTGGAATGCGTGACTGCATCGATCGATCTGGCTGCAATGGATGCGACCGAGCAGTTGCAGGATGCCGCCGCTGGGCGCGAGGTCGGGTTGCTGATCCTCAACGCCGGCGCCGATCCCAACGGGGCGATGTTTCTCGATGCGGAGGTTGCCAGCTGGGATGCACTGGTCGCACGCAATGTGGTGACGGTGACCCGCGCGCTCCACGCCTTCGCCGCTCCGATGCGCGCACGCGGACGGGGCGGGCTGATGGTGGTGGGCTCGGGCGCCTGCTACGGCGGGCTGCCCGGCATCGGCGTCTATGCCGCCACCAAGGCGTTCGATCTCGTGCTGTGCGAGGCGCTCTGGGCCGAACTGGAGCCGCACAGTGTGGATGTGCTCAGCTTCGTGCTTGGCCGGACGGATACTCCGGCGCATCGCGAACTCATGGCGGCGCGCGGCATGGTTGTCCCCGACGGCCTTGCCGATGCCGACGAGGTGGCCCGGCTCGGCCTTGCGCGCCTGCCGTTCGGCCCCGTCTGCAACTGGGGCGAGGCGGACGACGTGGCCGGCATGTCAGCGTCATCGGCCGCCCAGCGGCGCGAGCGTATTCGCCGGATTTCCGCGACTTTTTCCACGCATGCAAAAGGGTGATCGACGTGCGCGAACTGGCGGACAAGCAAGCAATCACCGAGCAGCTCTGCCGCTATTGCCGCAGCGTCGATCGCCTTGATACGGCGCTTGGCCATGCGGTATTCCACGAGGATGCGACCGTGGACTACGGGGAGCGGGGCTTCAAGGGCGGTGGCCGCGAGGCGATCGACTGGATCTGCGCGGCGCATGGCGTGCTCCTTGCGCATTCGCATCAGGTCACCAACGTGTTGATCGAGGTGGATGGCGACCGGGCCGGGAGCGAGACCTACGTCACCGCGACGCTGCGGATGGAGCGCGAAGGAAAGCTGCTCCAGATGGAAGTGTGGTCGCGCTACTGTGACCGCTGGTCGCGGCGCGGCGGCATCTGGCGCATCGACCGCCGCGACACGGTAACCGACTACGACGGCGTGCGCGAGGTGACGGCGATGTATCATCACGATCGGGCGCGCCGGGACGGGGGCGATCCGTCCTACGCGGCGCTCGCCCATGGCCTGCAGGGAGAGGCGTAATGAAGGACTTCACGATTTCGGTGTCGTTCGACATGCGCTCGCCGCAATGGGCGAGCCCGACGCCGCAGCTTTACCGCGCCGCGATCGAGATGGCCGCCTTTGCCGACGAGATCGGCGCCGACCAGATCGGCCTGATGCAGCATCACGGCTCGCAGGACGGCTACCTGCCGCAGCCTTTCGTCCTCGCGGGCGGCATGGCGGCGGTGACCAGGCGCATCCGTTTCCTGCTGGGCGCGGTGATCCTGCCGCTGCACGATCCGCTCGAACTGGCCGAGCAGATCGCGGTGCTCGACAACATGGCGAACGGGCGGCTGGGGGTGATCTTCGGCGCGGGCTACGTGCCGTACGAATTCGCGATGTTCCGCCAGTCGCTCAAGGACCGGGCGAAGCGGATGGACGAGGGGCTGGAGATCATCCTGCGCGCGCTGAAGGGCGAGCGCTTCGAGCATGACGACGGAAGCGGCGCGCGGCCGATCTTCGTGCGCCCGCTGCCGGTGCAGGAGCCTGAGGACATCATCCTCGTCGGCGGCGGCGTGCCGGCGTCGGCCAGGCGGGCGGCGAAGTTCGGGGTCGGGTTCGGGCCGATGAAGGGCGAACTCGTCGAGATCTACCTCGCCGAATGCACGCGGCTGGGTCGTGCCCCGCGCCGGTATTTCCGCCCGTGTCCCGGCATGCCCATGGCGATCCACTTGTGCGAGGACCCGGACCAGGGCTGGGACGCCATCGCGCCGCATGCCGTTCACGTAATCACCGAATACGCGAAGTGGGCCGAAGCCGAGGGCGACGGCTCCAACTCGCCCTTCAAGGGTCTCACCGATCCCGCCAAGCTGCGGCACGCCGGGCTCTTCGCGGCGTGGACGCCGCAGATGCTGCTCGACAAGGTGAGCGCGGCAGAAGGTGGCAACATCGGCTTCCAGCCCCTGCTTGGCGGCCTCGCGCCTGAGGAGGGGTGGAAGAACCTGAGGCTGCTTGCCGCAACGATGCCGGCGCTGCGCGAGGCGATTGCGGCATGAAGGCGGCCTGTATCGAGAACGGCGCGGTGCATGTGCGCGAATTGCCCGACCCGGAACCGCGTCGGGGACAGGCGCTGGTGCGCACGCATTCCTGCGGATTGTGCGCATCGGACGCCCACTTCCTGACCGGTGGTCGTCACGTCATCGAGCTGTCGCGCCGCATGGGCGGGCCTTATGCGGGACTCGACGAGACGCGTCCCTTCGTGCCGGGCCACGAGTTCGTCGGCGAGGTCATCGACTACGGTGCCGGTAGCCGCCGCCCGGTCGCGCCCGGACGGCGGGTGACGTCGGTGCCGATCATGCGGCAGGGTGGAGCGCACGCCGTCGTCGGTTTCAGCCACGATTGTCCGGGCGGGTGCGGAGAACTGATGTTGCTCGACGAGGACTTCCTGCTCGAAGTGCCCGAGGGTCTGCCGGATGATCATGCGGCCCTGATCGAACCGCTTGCCGTGGGCCTCGAACATGCGCGGCGCGGCCGCCCCGGCAAGGAAGACGTAGCGCTGGTGCTGGGCTGCGGGGCGATCGGCCTGGGCGTTGTCGCGGGTCTGGCTCTGGCGGGAGCGGTGCCGATCGTCGCGGCCGACTTCCACGCCGACCGGCGCGAACTGGCGCTGAAGGCGGGCGCGCACATCGCCATCGACCCGCGCGAAGTCGATCCCTACGGGCCGCTGCACGATCTCGGCGGGCGGCGCGTCAATCTCGTCTACGAGAACGTCGGCGTGCCCGGCATGTTGCAGCGGATCATCGAGAGCATGCCGTTCGACGGCCGCCTCGTCATGGGCGGCTACTGCATGGAGCCCGAGCCGCTCTACGTCTTCGCCGCCCAGAACAAGCGGCTCAACATCCAGTTCGCCGGCGGCGAGGAGCCGCAGGACATGGATCTCGCGATGCGCAGTATAGCCGAGGGCCGGATCGACGTGGCACCGTGGCTTGGCGAGCGTATCGGGCTCGGCTCCGTGGCCGCAGCTATCGCCAATCTCTCCGGCCCTGGAACGTCGGTACGGACTGTCGTCGATCCGCGCCTACAGCTTTCGTAGAGGAGCTTGGCAGAGCTTTTTGGCAAGGTGGCGTATCCGGCGGTACAGCCCAAAGGTGGTGGTCTGTGCCGTGCGGCAGACGGTCGACAGCTGGCGATCAGATTGACCTCCTCAGATCAGTTGTGCCGTAATGGGCTCTGACCATCGCAATGAGCGGGCTTGCTCTGCCTTGTTCCACGCATGCCGCTCCGGCGTGCAGCAGTCCGATCTCGCGCACAAGTTTGAAATCGCGCACCGGCACGAAGCGCTCGGGACCCGCGGCGAAGCTTTCGGGCATCATGCCGATCCCGGCACCGCTACGCACAACGGCCAGCACTCGCTCGTCGCTTGTGGTCTTGAGGACGAAACGCGGTCTCACGCCGCGCTCCACGAAGAAGCGGTTGATCTCGGGCAGGGCCTCGCAGTGGCGGCGCAGGGCCATGCGATCGCGGGCGAGCTGTTCGGCCTGCACTTCACTCTCGTTCGCTAGCGGATGATCGGGCGGCAGGACCATCATGTAGCGTTCGCGGGCAAGCACTTCGGGTGCGAATCGGGGATGGTGTGGGCGGATCACGCTTAGCGCCAGGTCGATGCGGCCGCGCTCTAGCCGCTCGGCGATGTCGCGCTCAGACCCGTCGAGTATCTCTAGCGTCTCGCCTGAACCTAGCGCGCGGTGCGCGGTGAGCCAGCGTTCAACGAGGCGCGTGGGAATCGTGTTGAGCACGCCAACGCGCAGCAAGGTGGGATCGGTGACTTCACTGAGTTCGACAAGAGCATGCTCGTATTCGGCGGCGATGCGGCGGGCGCGTACGAGAAAGCGGCTGCCGGCGGGGGTCAGGGCCACGCGCTGGCGGTCGCGGTCAAACAGCCTCGCCCCCAGTTCGCGTTCCAGCTTGGCGATCCCTACAGACAAGGTAGGCTGAGTCACGCTCACGCGCCTGGCCGCGCGGCTGAAGTTGCCGGTCTCCGCCACGGCCAGGAAGTAGCGCAGGAGATACTGATCAATCATAGATACTGTCTATGACGAGGTGCGGAAACTTTCAATTTCCGCTTTTCATTACTGCTGTCTAGATAGATGCGGCAAATCGACAAGGCAGGCCCAAGGCAAACTGGCGCCGCCCGCACGGAAGGAAGAGGCATGAGCGCGCCGGTCCTGCAGACCACCCTGAATCTCGACAGCCCTGAGGCCCGGGCACGCGACGCGCACAACCGCGCGCTCGCCGCCGAGTTGCACGAACGGGTGGCGAAAGCGGCACTTGGGGGCGACGCAAGGGCACGTGAGCGGCACATAGGCAGGGGCAAGCTGCTGCCGCGCGACCGTGTCGAGCGGCTCCTCGATCCCGGCTCGCCCTTTCTCGAAATCGGCCAGCTTGCCGCCAATGGTCTCTATGGGGACGAGGTGCCCGGCGCCGGGATCATTGCCGGAATCGGCCGTGTGTCGGGACGGCAATGCATGATCTTCGCCAACGACGCGACGGTGAAAGGCGGCACCTACTTTCCGCTGACCGTCAAGAAGCACATCCGCGCGCAGGAGATCGCGGCGAC
>NZ_ALVC01000461.1:0-15750 GCF_000293195.2 Sphingomonas sp. LH128 | reverse complement strand
CCGAAACCACCGCGATGGCAAAGGCGCAGATCCTCTCGCAGGCGTCCACCGCGATGCTCGCACAGGCCAACCAGAGCCAGGAGAACATCCTCTCGCTGCTGTGCTGATAACGGACTGAAATATAGAACCTTTCTGTCCCGGAAGGTTCGGAAAGCCCGGTGATTCCCCATGACCGCCGGGCTTTCTTGCGTGGCAAAAGACCCACCCCCGGCCCCTCCCGCAAGCGGGTGGGGGGCGAGACTTGCTCGTTTACGCCCTAGTCGCAGCGGGGTGGGCTGGCCGCCGACCGCACTTCCACCGTGTCCAGACCGCCCCAGCGGTACACGGCCCAGCTCAGCAACCAGCACACCACGAACAGGCCGACGATCAGGAAGCCCAGCGTGTTGAATTGCTCCGAAAGCGAGGCCGCCCCGGACCACACGCCGCCCTCCAGCCCGAATTTCTCCGAGAGCAGCACGGCGGTCTGGATGGAGCCGATCACCAGCGCCACCATGGCCGAGATAGCGGTGATGACGATGTTGTAGTAGAGCTTGCGGATCGGCTTGACGAAGGCCCATTCGTAAGCCCCCAACATGATGACGCCGTCGGCGGTGTCGAGCAGGGCCATGCCCGCCGCGAACAGCACCGGGAACACCAGCACCGACCCCAGGGAAACGCCGTCCGCCGCATGCGCGCCCGAGAGGCCGAGGATGGCGACTTCGGTGGCGGTGTCGAAACCGAGGCCGAACAGGAAACCGAGCGGCGCCATGTGCCAGGCATGGCGCACCAGCCGGAACACGGGGCGCAGGATTCGCGCGATCAGCCCGCGCCCGGCGAGCAGCATGTCGAGGTCTTCCTCGGTGTACGTTCCGCCGCGCCGTACCTCGACGAAGCGTTGCCAGACCCCGCGCAGGATCGCGAGATTCATGATCGCGATCAGGAACAGGAAGCAGGCGGAAATGATCGTCGCGATCACCCCGCCCGAACGGCCGAATGCCTCGAAATCATCGAGAGTGCCTGCTGCCAGCGCGATGGTGGTCGCGGCGATCAGGACGATGGCGGAATGGCCGAGCGCAAACCAAAGGCCCACGGTGATCGGGCGCTGGCCTTCCTGCATCAACTTGCGAGTGACGTTGTCGATGGCGGCGATGTGGTCGGCGTCCACCGCGTGGCGCAGGCCGAGGCTCCAGGCGAGGAGGGCGGTGCCCAGCATCACCGGGCTGGCGTGGAACAGGCTGAACGCCCAGCCCCAGACGACCAGGTTGGCGGCGACGAGCAGAAAAAAGAGCACGGTTATCCGGCTCTTGAGAGAGGTTTTCGCGGGCGACATCGGCATTCTGATCCGTCTTCGCGTCGGCGACCTGACGGGGGCGTGCCGCGCACTCGGCGCGGTCGGCACGGGAGGCACCGGACGGACGCGGCGGCGCCCGACGTCCCTCGCGCCGATGCGGCCCCCGCCGCACGTTGCGTCGCTCAGACGGAAGTTACCGTGCCGCGGCCATCCCCTGGACCAAGGCAAGAGCGACCGGACGCAGGCAGGTCTCCTGGCTCGCGGGTCATCGCTTGATGCATGGCCTTCCCGTGGCCTCGCATGTCGCAGCGTCCGGCCCAGTGGCTGCCGGCGACCACCTTCGGGGCACCGGCCTATGCATCGCGCTCGCCACTTACAGTTGCAGGGACAGCCCCGGATTCGGATGAGAACATCCTCACCGCGTTCCCTTTTAAGCCCCTTGCGGGGCACCGGCGCGATCTTTCGCCGAAATGCTCAAGGTGAACGCTTCGGCGCGGCCTTCCTAATCGCGCGCCTGCTCCGCCGCAAGAGGGGGCTATTCGGCGATGTTCATCGCGTATGTGCGCCGGGCGAAGCGCCAGCGGCCGTCGTGGCGGACGAGGTCGTCGAAGTAGCGGGCGGCGAATTTCATCACCTTGCCCTCGATCCGGGCGATCTCGCGTACGTGGCAGCGGCCCTCGGCGGTGTCGCCCGAAACCTGGATCGCGCCTGGCATGGCGAAAAAGACCATCGCGTCCATCGTGGCGAACAGGTCGTCCCAAGTGCGCGAGAGGGCTTCGTGGTCCGCCGCTTCCTGCCGATGGTCAAGTGGCCGGCTTGGCACGTTCACGGCACCGGGCGTCCGGGGATCGAACTGGAGGATCTGGTGGAGGTCGGCCTCGTCGCGCTCACCGAATGCGCGCAGAAACACGATCTGCCGACCGAGGACGGCTTCGCCGCCTATGCCAAGATGCGGGTGCGGGGGGCGATGGTCGATCTTGTGCGCCGCAACGTGCAGGGCACGCGCGGCACGTCCGAGCGCCGCCGCATGCTGGCGCACAAGGAGACGCAGCTTCGGGGCTGGCTCGGCCGCGATCCCCGGCCTGACGAACTGGCGCAGGCGATGGGCATGGGCGAGGGTGAGTTGGTCTCGCTGCAGGATGCTGCCCGCCCGATGCGTTTCGAGCCGATCGATGAGGTCTATTCCGACCAGTGGATGACTTTCGCGACGGAAACGCCTGACAGCTTCGCGATGCTGGTCGACGCCGAGATGCGCGGCGCGGTCATCGCGGCGATCACCGACCTGCCGGACCGGCTCAAGCTGATCGTGCAGCTCTACTTCGTGGAGGAACTGAACCTCGCCGAGATCGCCGAGGTCTTGCAAGTTTCGATCCCGCGCGTGCATCAGCTGAAAGCGCAGGCGATCGACAAGCCGCGAGAGAGCCTGAAAGGCGTCGCCGAAGTCCTCTGACCGGCACAATCCGGGGATTCATGCGAGGGCGGCGAAATTAATCACACCCACAACCCCTTGGGGCTGCACTTTTTCCTTGCCCCCACATATTCCTGTGGGAAGATGATTCACGCACTCGATTTGCGCGCGATCTTGCCTATCTCTGGCCTTTCCGCCCAAGCGTGAAAGCGTTGTGGGCGAACGCAATTTCAGACGATCCACCGGAGCCGCCCATGTCCCTTCTCGAAGCCCGCAAGACCTACAAGCCCTTCGAATATCCCTGGGCTTACGACTACTGGAAGATCCAGCAGCAGGTCCACTGGCTGCCCGAGGAAGTGCCTCTGGGCGAGGACTGCCGCGACTGGGTGCAGAACATCTCGGATCATGAGCGCAACCTGCTCACCCAGATCTTCCGCTTCTTCACGCAGGCCGACGTGGAAGTGCAGGACTGCTACCATGAGAAGTACGCGCGCGTCTTCAAGCCGACCGAGATCAAGATGATGCTCACCGCCTTCTCCAACATGGAGACGGTGCACATCGCGGCCTATTCGCACCTGCTCGACACCATCGGCATGCCCGAGAGCGAGTACGGCGCGTTCCTTGAGTACTCGGAACTCAAGGACAAGCACGACTACCTGCAGAAATTCGGCGTCGACAACGACGAGGACATCGCCCGCACACTGGCGATGTTCGGCGGCTTCACCGAGGGCGTGCAGCTGTTCGCCAGCTTCGCGATGCTGATGAACTTCCCGCGCTTCAACAAGATGAAGGGCATGGGCCAGATCGTCTCGTGGTCGGTGCGTGACGAATCGCTGCACTGCGAAGGCATCATCAAGCTATTCCACGCCTTCTGCGAAGAGCGTGGCTGCCTCACCAAGGCGGTGAAGGACGATATCGCCGATCAGTGCCAGACCACGATCCGTCTCGAGGACAACTTCATCGACCTGGCGTTCGAGCTGGGCCCGGTGCCGGGCATGACGCCCAAGGATATCAAGAAGTACATCCGCTACATCGCCGATTGGCGCCTTGGCCAGCTGGGCATGAAGCCGATCTACCTGATCGAGGATCACCCGCTGCCCTGGTTGCAGCCGCTGCTCAACGGCGTCGAGCACGCCAACTTCTTCGAGACCCGTTCGACGGAATATTCGAAGGGCGCCACCCGCGGCGACTGGAACACCGTGTGGGCCAACTTCGACTCGCGCAAGAAGGTGCGCGCGAACGACGAGCCGCTGGTGGACGATGGTTCTGAGCCCGGCCTGTTCGGCGAAGTGGCGGCGGAGTAAGTCGTATCGGATCGGGAATGGGGGCAATTTTTCCTCCATTCCCGCCGGATTGGGGCTCATTCCTCGTATTTCGCCGGATGTTTCCGGCCTCCCGCAGCGGGTAGCTCTTGGCAACCGGCTTGCTTCATGCGCATTTCTCCTGAGAATTCTGTCCGGAGAAACGGTCTTGCCCCGTACTATGCTGCTGCTGAGCGCGCTTGCGCTCGCTCCTGCAATCACCGCCCCGCCGGCGCTCGCCCAGACGTCGGCTCCCGTCTCCGCCGACAGCAAGGCGGGCAAGCGCGCCCTGCTTGACGAGAACGCGGTCACCGTGCGCAATGTGTCCCGCGAAGAACTCGTCCACGGACTTCCGCTCGTCGATGACGACGGCTTCGCCATCGGCACCGTTGAACGCCTCGCCGGTAACGAAGTGGTCGTCTCGGACGGGACGGCCGAGTACCGTGTGCCGTTCACGCAAGTCTATGCCTTCAGTAAGGACGGCGCCGATCATTACGCCAGCCGCACCCCGAAATCCCGGCTCAAGCCCGAACCGATCGTCGCCTCCGCTCCGCCTCCGCCGCCGACCGATGCCGACGAGGACTGGGAGAAGCTGGGCCCCGAGGGTGGTCCGCTCCCGGACGAACAGGACGAACCGGAGGCCGCTGCGCCTGCGGACGTAGCGCCGGATACGGCTGCAACGCCCAGTAACTGACCGGGCGATTCCCGCTCCCTTACGCGGAACCATCATGAAGGAGGCCGCCGCATGTCCCATAACCCGACCCTGATTTTCCTGCCGATGCTGGTGGTGGTCGCGCTGACGTTCGTGGCTTTCGTGCGCATGGCGGTCGCCCGCACCGGTATCATCAAGTCGATGGATCCCGACTACTACCGTGCGCACATCGGCCCGCCCGAGCCCGAAAGCGCCCGCGCGGCGGTGCGGCACTATGACAACCTGTTCGAACTGCCGACGCTGTTCTACGCCGCCTGCCTCACCGCTTTCGTGGTGGCGGTCGTGGGACGCTGGACGCTGATCTTCGCCTGGGGCTACGTCGCCGCGCGGGTGGTGCAGAGCCTGATCCACATGACCTACAATAACCCGGCGCACCGGGGCGGGGCCTTCGTTCTGGGCATGCTGTTCACGCTCGCCTTGTGGATCAACCTTGCGGTGTCGATCTTCGCCCGCCTGTGACCGGCCTGAATTTGACGGACGTTCTGTGGGTGCTGGCGGCGGGGCTCAACCTCGTCGCCTTCGCTGCTTTCGGCATCGACAAGGCCCGCGCGCGGCGGGGAGAACGGCGTATCCCGGAATCGCGGCTGCTGCTTCTCGCGCTCGCGGGCGGGACGCCCGGCGCTTATGCTGGGCGCCGGGCCTTCCGGCACAAGACGCGCAAGCAACCCTTCGTCGCTCAGCTCCACACCATCGCCGCGGTGCAGGCGGCGGGTCTGGCGTACCTTGCGTACGGGGCGTTCTAAACCAGCCAGCTGCCCGGATTGGGCATCGGCACCTGCTTCTGCGCGTTGAGGATACTCATCACGCAGCGCACGATCACCAGAACCGACACCGCGATCAGGATCGGGATGCCGATCAGCACGAGCGTCAGGATCGTGCCTACCACCATGCCGAGGAAGAACAGCCAGAACGTGCGGATCGCATATTCGTAGTGCGACACCTCCCATGCGGCCTTCGCGTCCCCGCGCCAGGCATAGGCGAGCACGACGCCGACGATGCCCGTCACTCCGGTCACGTAGGATGCGAGATAGAGCAGGTTTATGATCGTCGGCTGGTTGAAGTCGAAACCCGACTTGGGCGCCGAACTCGCGGGTCTTGGGTCGAAGTCGGTCATTGGTTCTTCCTCCTGTTTTCCCCTGAAGGGAGGGTGCCTCCATTGGGCCGGGCTGGCAAGTTCACTGCGACTTCTTCCGTTCGCGCGCCTTGACGCGGCGGATCTTGGCGAGGTCGCCTTCAAGGATCGTCAATGCGTCGCGCTCCGCCTCGGAGAGCCGGGCCGTGTCGAAATGGGCGATCAGCACTTCCAGGGCATCGCCGATCCGGCCCAGTTGGCGGCCGTAACTGCCGACTTCATCGAGGATCGCGCGCTCGGTCTCGGGGTACCTGGTTTCGCCGATGTTGACGTTGACCAGCCCGACCTGCGAGCCCTCGAACGTCCAGGTCCAGGGATTGATCGCCTGCCACAGCTTCTCGGGCGCGAGGCTGAAGGTGGGCTGGAGGGACATTTCGGCCATCGCGTTTCTCCGGGAATGGGGACGCGGACAAGAATGCCGCAGGCGGCGGCGCCTGTGCATGACGAATCCCGTCACATCCTTGCGGTAAAAGCGGTGGCGCAGGCGCGCCCGGCCGTTTAGAGGACTGCGCCATGAGCAGCGAAATCAGTGGCCAGGCCGGCCCCGAAACCGGCAGCGAAACCGTTTCCTTCGGCTATGAAGACGTCGCGGCCGAGGACAAGGAAAGCCGCGTCGGCGCCGTCTTCTCCTCCGTCGCGCGCAAATACGACGTGATGAACGATGCCATGTCGGTGGGCATGCACCGCTTGTGGAAGGACAAGTTCGTGCGCCGCGTGCGTCCGCGGCCCGATGAGCAGATCCTCGACATGGCGGGCGGTACGGGCGACATCGCCTTTCGCATGGAAGCCGAGGGCGCGGTGGTCACCGTCTCGGACATCAACCAGGACATGCTCGACGTCGGCATCGAGCGCGCCATGGAGCGCGGCATCGACACGCTGGTGTGGTCGCGCCAGAATGCCGAGGAACTGAGCTTCCCCGCCCACTTCTTCGACGCCTACACGATCGCCTTCGGCATCCGCAACGTCACCCACATCGACAAGGCGCTGGCCGAGGCGCACCGCGTGCTCAAGTTCGGCGGCCGCTTCTTCTGTCTCGAATTCTCGACCACGGAGTGGCCGGGCTTCAAGGAAGTCTACGACGCCTATTCGCACAAGCTGGTCCCGAAGATCGGCTCGATGATCGCCGGGGACGCGGAATCGTACCGCTACCTGATCGAATCGATCCGCCGTTTCCCGCCGATGCCCGAGTTCGAAGGCATGGTGCGCAAGGCCGGGTTCAAGCATACCAAGGTCGAGCCGATCCTCGGCGGCCTCGTCGCGATCCATTCGGGCTGGAAGGTCTGAGATGATTTTCGCAGCTTCCCCCCTCCCGCTTGCGGGAGGGGCAGTGAGACTTGGCAGCTTGCTGCCTAGTCGCAGCGGGGTGGGCGCTGGCGCCGACCTTGCGTTCGGACGCGCCCGCCCCCTCCCGCAAGCGGGAGGGGAGAAGTGACCACCACCCCCGTCCACATCGCGCGTCTCCTCAAGTGGGGCCGCGTCCTCGCGCGCCATGGGGCGCTGCGCGGGATCGAGAACGACCGCAATGCCCCGGCGCCGGTCAAGCGCCTGTGCCGGATCGCGCGCTTCGGCACGCGCCAGCCGGCCGAGCCCGACTATGCCGGCGCCTTCCAGGAGATCGGCCCCGCCGCGATCAAGCTGGGGCAGGCGCTCGCCACCCGGCCCGACCTCGTCGGCGAAGGTCCTGCGCACAACCTGCTGACCTTGCAGGACAGCTTGCCGCCCGTGCCCTTCGCGGCGATCCGCGCGCAGATCGAGAGCACCTTCGGCCGCCCGCTCGAGCGCATCTTCGCCTCGATCGAGGAAACTCCGGTAGGCGCCGCCTCGATCGCGCAGGTCCACCGCGCGGTTACGCCGGACGGGCGCGACGTCGCCGTCAAGGTGCTGCGTCCCGGCATCCGCGAGCAGTTCGCGCACGACGTCGAGACTTATGAATGGGCCGCCGCTCATCTCGAGGCGCTTGGCAACGAGGCGGCGCGGTTGCGTCCGCGTGCCGTGATCGCGAACCTCAAGCGCTGGACCCAGCGCGAGTTCGATCTTCGCCGCGAAGCCGCTTCGGCCTCCGAACTCGCCGATGCGATGAAGGGGATCGAGGATTACCGCGTCCCCGACATCGACTGGGACCGCACCAACGGTTCGGTGCTGACGGTCGAATGGATCGACGGCATCAAGATGAGCAACCTCGCGGCGCTGCGCGAGGCGGGGCACGACATGCCCAAGCTCGCGCGCAGGCTGGTACTGACTTTTCTTACGCAGGCGATCTCCTGCGGGTTTTTCCATGCCGACATGCACCAGGGCAACCTGTTCGTGCAGGGGGCGCCCAATGGCGAGAACGGCCATACCACGATCGTCGCGATCGACTTCGGCATCATGGGCCGGATCAACCGTCAGGCGCGGCTGTGGCTGGCGGAAATCCTCTACGGCCTGACCACCGGCAATTACCGCCGCGTCGCCGAAATCCACTTCGAGGCGCAGTACGTCCCCAGCTATCACACGGTCGAGGAATTCGCGACCGCGCTGCGTGCCGTGGGCGAACCGATGCGCGGCAAGCCGGTGTCGGAGCTGTCGGTCGGGCAGATGCTCGACGGGCTCTTCGCGATCACCCGCGATTTCGACATGGCGGTGCAGCCCCACCTGCTGCTGCTGCAGAAGACCATGGTGATGGTCGAGGGTCTGGCCACCGCGCTCGATCCCGAGATCAACATGTGGGACGTCGCGGCGCCTTTCGTAAAGGACTGGATCCGCGATGAACTCGGCCCCGAGGCGGTGATCGTCGACCGGGTGCGCGAGGATATCGAGACGCTGATGCGCCTGCCCGCGCTGGTTCGCCGGATCGAGGACCGCTTCCCGCCCAAGGGCGGCGCGCCGGAACAGGCCCCGCTGCCGGAGGTGGAGCTGATCTGGGAGCGCCGTAAACGCGAAAGTAACCACTGGGGTGGCTATGCTCTGGCCGCAATCCTAGGGGGCGCGGCGGCGTGGGCACTGACGTACTGGACTCTTCTGAACTGACGGACAGGGGCCGCTTCGCGCGGCTCTCGCCCGGACTTGCCCGGCTGGCGCTGGCGCTGCTGGCGCTGGTGCTGGTCGCCTCGATGATCGCGCCGACCAACAAGCCGGGCAATCGCTCGCCGTGGGAGGGTGCGGTCGAAGGGCCGGTGGACGCGGGGGGCCAGGCCGTCATCACCCCGGACAAGCCCTATGACGAGGACCTCGCGCTGTACGAGGTCGCCATCGCCCGCATCCAGAAAGGCGAGAACTACTACGACTTCATCGTGCCCGAGCAGAGGGCGCGCAATTATCCGGTCAACCCCGGCATCGCGGTGCGCCTGCCGACGCTGGCCTATATCGACGCGATGCTCGGCGAGCGCGGGCAGATGGCTGCGGCGATGGCGCTGATGTTGGCGATCATCGCGGTGTGGTGGCGCCGTCTGGGCGAAGACACGGACGATGGCGGCCGTGTGCAGCGTCTGGGTGCCGCTATGGTATTCGTGGGTGCCTCTCTGCAGCTCAACCGGCACTATTTTCCGTTGCATGAATTGTGGGCGGGGGGACTGATCGCGCTCTCCTTCGGCCTGCACCGGATCGGCCGGGAGGGACAGGGCGGGCGCTGGATCGCGGCCTTCCTCTGCGCCGCGCTGGCGCTGGCGATTCGTGAACTGACGCTGCCTTACGTGCTACTCATGGCCGCTTTCGCGCTGTGGAACCGCAACTGGCGCGAAAGCGCGGCGTGGGCCCTGCTGATCGCGGTATTCTTCGCGGGGCTCGCCTGGCACCTCTCGATCATCGCGAGGGACGTGCTGCCGAGCGACCCGCACGGCCCGGCATGGCTGGTCATGCGCGGCATGGCGGGCTGGCTGGTCAATGTGGTGCAGTCGAGCAATTTGCGCTGGCTTCCGCACTTTCTCGCGGGTCCTGCGGTGGTGCTGATGACTTTCGGCTGGCTCGGCTGGCGCAGTCGCTCGGGGCTGGTCGGGTTCCTGCTTTGCGCCGGATACGGGCTTGCGTTCATGCTCGTCGGGCGGTGGGACAACTTCTACTGGGGGGCGATGATCGCCCCGGTCATGTTCGCCGGGCTGGTCTTTGCTCCGCGCGCGGTGATGCAACTGGTCGCTGCGGCCAAAGGGCCTGTGCCAAACTGATTGCGCCCATGCTCACGCTGTTGCAGAAGCCCCAGTCATGAACGGACCGCGCATTCTGCTGATCGTGGGCGGCGGCATCGCTGCCTACAAGGCCTGCGAACTCGTGCGCATCATCCGCCGCGAAGGCGGCTCGGTGACTTGCGTGCTGACCGAGGGAGGCGCGAAGTTTGTCACTCCGATGACGCTTGCGGCGCTATCGGAAAACCCCGTCCACACGACGCTCTGGGACCTCAAGAACGAGGCCGAGATGGGCCATATCCAGCTCAGCCGCCAGGCCGACCTCGTGGTCGTCTGCCCGGCGACGGCGGACCTGCTCGCGCAGATGGCGGCGGGCCTGGCGGGGGATCTGGCCACCACACTGCTGCTGGCGACCGACAAGCCGGTGCTCGCGGTTCCCGCGATGAACGTGCGCATGTGGCTCCACGCCGCGACACAGCGCAACGTTCAGACCTTGCGCGATTCCGGCGTCGAGGTGATGGAGCCCGACGAGGGCGCGATGGCCTGCGGCGAATACGGCCCAGGCCGCCTGCCCGAACCGGCGGAAATCTGGGAGCACATCGCCCGCTGCCTCGGCCATGGCCCCGAAGGTATCGTCGGTGACGAGCCGGGCGGCCTTTCCGCCACGATGATCCCGCGCGGGCCGCGTGCCATACCCGCCAGCACTTCGCCGCTGGCGGTCAAGGGCAGTGCCCGGGCGGCGCCCGCCACTGATCCCGGCGCGCTCGAACTGATCCCGCTCTCCGACGAGCCGCTGCGGCTTTTCGGCAAGCACGTCCTCGTCACCGCCGGACCTACGCACGAGCCGATCGATCCGGTGCGCTATATCGCCAACCGTTCCTCGGGAAAGCAGGGCTTCGCCATCGCTGCCGCCGCCGCCGAGGCGGGCGCGCGGGTGACGCTGGTGGCAGGGCCAGTCCATCTGCCGACCCCGCCGGGCGTCGATCGCGTCGATGTCGAGAGCGCGCTGGAGATGGCCGAGGCCGTCGACGCCGCGCTTCCGGCTGACGTTGCGGTGATGGTTGCCGCCGTTGCCGACTGGCGGGTGGTGCGCTCGGCCGATCAGAAGCTCAAGAAGGACGGCGGCGCCATCGCGCCGCTCGAACTGACCGAAAACCCCGATATTCTCGCCGGCCTTGCCCATGGCCTGCGCCGCCCGCCGCTGGTCGTCGGCTTCGCGGCGGAGACGCAGGACGTCATCCGCTATGCCCAGGCCAAGCGCGTGCGCAAGGGGGCCGACTGGATCGTCGCCAACGACGTCTCCGGCGACGTCATGGGTGGCGATGCCAATACCGTCCACATCGTCATGGCCGACGAGGTGGTTTCCCTTCCCGAAATGCCCAAGGGGGACGTCGCGCGCGCCCTCGTCGAAAGGATTGCCGATGCACTCGCCGAATGAAGTCCCCGTCATGGTCAAGGTCCTGCCGCACGGGCAGGGGCTGGACCTGCCCGTCTACGCCACCGAAGGCGCGGCGGGCATGGACGTGGTCTCGGCCGAGGACGTGACGATCCCGTCCGGTGGGCGTCATGCGGTGGCCACCGGCCTCTCGGTGGCGATCCCGGTGGGTTACGAAATTCAGGTACGCCCGCGTTCGGGCCTTGCGCTCAAGCACGGCATTTCGGTGCCCAATTCGCCGGGGACGGTGGATTCGGACTACCGGGGCGAGGTCAAGGTCATCCTCATCAACCACGGCGCCGAAGGCTTCGACATTCGCCGCGGCGACCGCGTCGCGCAACTGGTTCTGGCGCCCGTGACGCGCGCCTCGTGGGTGGCCGTCGAGGAACTTGACGAGACGGCGCGGGGTGAGGGCGGTTTCGGCTCCACCGGCGGCGTGGTCGCGCTGGGGAGCTGATTCAGGTGGCGGAGCTGAACACTCCGCTCCACCACAGCAAGGCCCCGATCACCGCGACGAGCGACAGGATCAGCGAGGCGCATCCACCCCAGCCATAACGGTGGTGGATCGCTTCGGCGGTTGCTTCGATAAGACCTTCGAAGATCCATTCAACGAGCCAGGACAAAAGCGTCAGTCCTTGCCCTTGCCGTCCCGCTCACGCCGGGCCTTACGCCACTTCAGGCCATACCAGCCCGCACCGCCGAGGCCGCCCAGCATCATCGCGCCCTTGGCCAGCGTCTCGAACGCAGCGCTCAAGGCGCCGATGGTGACGCCCCAGAACAGCTGCGAGAGGATGGCCATGAAATTATGCATCAACAAATCCTATGGGGCGCCAGATAGCGCCTGAGGCCCCATAGCAAAAGGACGGGCCCGCAATATTTCAGCGGACCCGTCCCTCGGTGTCTCCCACTCTTCGCAGGGGGGAGCCTGTCTGATTTCGTGCTTATTTCTTCTCGGGCGCGACTGTAATGCGCACGGTCTCTCCGGAGTTCCCGGGGAAATTCGTGAACATCGCTTCCACCAGATTGGGCACGACATACTGCAGGCGATTGGAGGTCGAGACGGCTTCCGCCTTGCCTTCGAAGAGGCGCTGGCCGTCTGCGGCGCGGTCGATCTTCAGGTCGATGCCGCTGGTGTAGATGGTGTAGGACTGAATGCCGTTGTCGAAGAACGGGTCGTACCAGCCATAGCGCCACGGGCCGCCCCAGCCGAAGCCGCGACCGTAGAACCCGCGGCCGTAGAAGCCGCCGCCATAGGGACCCCAGCCGCCCCACGGGCCGAACGCGCCTGCGCCCACACCAGTGCTGCGCACGCGCTCACGGCCATTGTCGACGCCGTAGTCGAAGCGCACGATCAGCGTGGCCTTGGTCGGGTCTTCCACCGGGGTGTAGCCCAGCTTGGCCATGCGATCGCCGACCATCGAGGCATACTGGCTGAATTCAAGCCCGCCAGCGAGCTTGGGATTGTCCGCGACTATCGCGAAGCTCTGGCCCTGCGGGGCGGGGAGCTGGGTCGCGAAACGCGAAACGTCGGCCTTGAACGGCGTCGCGCACGCGGCGAGCGCCATGAGCAGCACGGCGGCAGCGGCCATTTTCAGCCTGCCGAGCTGCGATCCGGAATGGTGTGTCATCATCTTTGCTCCACGAACCCGAAGAGATCCAGACGCCCCACTCCGGCGCGGCCTTCGATTCTTTTACGATACTGTCGTGAAATCAACGCCCTGAATAGAGGTTGAATGGACTTGGACGAGCGACGGACCGTTCCGCCGGTTCATCTCGCATCCACCGCCCTCGGGCCGGCTTCACGACTTGATCGCGTTTCGTTCATGTAGGAATAAAGCCCGGTCATGACGAGTCCGTTCCCCATTCTTTCCGTACTTTGCGGCAAGGTCGCTCCGTTCCGCGCGGCCGACGAGCCGAGCGCCATCGCCAAGACGGCGGTGCAAGGTCGGGTGAAGGTCTACCGACTGGGCCTCGAAGGGGACAGCCAGGCCGATCTTTCGGTCCATGGCGGGCCGGACAAGGCCATCCACCACTACCCCCACGACCACTATGACTGGTGGCGCGAAGCGATCGGCGACCATCCGCTGCTGGCCGATTACGGCGCCTTCGGGGAGAATATCGCGACCGATGGGCTGACCGAGGAAGACATCTTCATCGGCGATCGCTGGCGCATGGGCAGCGCGCTCGTCGAGGTGAGCCAGGGGCGCCAGCCGTGCTGGAAGCTCGATCATCGTTTCGACGGGGCGAAGGTCAACGCCGGGTGCGTGAAATCGCGCCGGGCGGGCTGGTACTACCGGGTGATCGAGGATGGCGAGGTCGGTGCGGGCGATGCGCTGGAACTGATCGACCGGCCCTTCCCCGACTGGAGCGTACGCCGCGTCTTCGGCCTGCTCATAGCCGGAGAGCACAAGGGCGACCCGGAAGGCCTGGAAGCGTTGGGCGCAGTCTCCGCGCTCGCCGAACCGTGGGTCCGGCGACGCGCGAAGCTGCTGGGGCTTTAGCGCCTGTCTGCAAATCCGCGGCAGGCGGATTTGGCGGCACCGCCCCACTCCCCCACCTGACCACCCAACGATAGTACCCTATGGGTGGTCGGGTGGGGGAGTGGGCCCGGTGCCGCTACGAAAATGCCCACCGGGCATTTTCCAGACGAATTTTAACCCCGCACGAGTCCGAGGGCGTTGTAGGTCTTTTCCAGCGTCGGGATCGCCAGTTCGCGGGCCTTGGAAGCACCCTTGCACAGGATCGCGTCGAGGCGCTCGCGGTCCTCGCGCAGTTCGAGGAAGCGGGCGTTGATCGGCGCCAGCTTCTCGACCAGCAGTTCGCCGAGCGCGGGCTTGAACTTGCCGAAGCCTTCGCCGCCGAACTCGGCCAGCACCGCCTCGACCGTGGTGCCCGCCATGACCGCGTAGATCGCAACGAGGTTCTTCGCCTCGGCGCGGCCTTCGAGGCCGCCCTTTTCCGAGGGCAGCGGCTCCGGATCGGTCTTGGCCTTCTTCACCTTTTGCATGATGGCATCGGCGGTGTCGGTCATGTTGATGCGGCTCATGTCCGAGGGGTCGGACTTGCTCATCTTGGCGGTGCCGTCACGCAGGGACATGATGCGCGCGGCCTCGGGCGGGATGAACGGTGCGGGCAGGGTGAACAGCGGCGCGTCTTCCGCACAGAAGTCGTTGTTGAACTTCTGTGCGATGTCGCGGGCGAGTTCGAGGTGCTGCTTCTGGTCCTCGCCCACCGGCACGTGAGTCGCCTGGTAGAGCAGCACGTCGGCGGCCTGCAGCACCGGGTAGGTGAACAGTGCGACGCTGGCACCCTCGCGGTTCTTGCCCGCCTTGTCCTTCCACTGCGTCATGCGGTTCAGCCAGCCCATGCGCGCGGTGCCGTTGAGCAGCCACTGCATCTCGGAGTGCTGGGGCACCTGAGCCTGATTGAATAGGATCGAGCGGTCGGGATCGAGCCCGCAGGCCACCAGCGCCGCGACCATCTCGCGCGTGTTCGCGGCGAGGTCGGCGGGGGTGTGCGGCATCGAGATCGCGTGGAGGTCGGCCAGGAAGTAGAGGCACTGGCCACCCTCGGCGGTGACCTCGTCCTGCATCTTCACCCAGTTGCGGATCGCACCGAGGTAATTGCCGAGGTGCAGGTTGCCGGTGGGCTGGATACCGGAGACGATACGCATGGTCGCGTCCTTAAGTCAGTTGTCGATGGATGTGAGGGTTGCGCCCGTACAGGGCACGAATGCAGGTACGGTCAGCGGGTGACCGAACGCCATCGCCATGAACGCGGCGCAAAGGGGCG
Source organism: Sphingomonas sp. LH128 (assembly GCF_000293195.2). Taxonomy (NCBI): domain Bacteria; kingdom Pseudomonadati; phylum Pseudomonadota; class Alphaproteobacteria; order Sphingomonadales; family Sphingomonadaceae; genus Sphingomonas; species Sphingomonas sp. LH128. The sequence continues at coordinate 606 of NZ_ALVC01000461.1, read as the reverse complement.
CAGCGTGGGCGGGAAAAAGATCGCACGATCCTGCATGGCCGGGGCTCATAGCACGTTCGCGCATCGATGGAACCCTTCAGGCGGCGCGCTTGCGGCGGCGCAGGAGGGCGAGGTCGGCGCGGGTGAAGGCGCCGGTCGCCACGGCAGCGATGCCGTAGACCGCGCAGCCCGCCGAAACGAGCACGACCAGCGCCAGCCCGCGTACCAGCCAGGTGCCGTGCACATAAGGCATCATCAGGTCCTGCCCGAACCACAGCGCCGCGCCCATCGCCACGGCGGCGAGCGCCAGCCTCGGTCCGCGCCGTTTCAGCCGCGCATCGACGGTGAAATGTCCGCGCTTCACCAGCGTGCGGTACAGCATCGCCACGTTGAGGGTGGAAGCCAGCGCCGTCGCCAGCGGCGGCCCCATGTGCTGCAGCGGCACGATCAGCACCAGATTGCCGACGAGGTTCGCGACCATCGAGATCGTCGCGTAGCGTACCGGCGTCCTCGTATCCTGCCGCGCATAGTAGCCGGGCGTCAGAACTTTCACGAGGATGTAGCTCGGCAGGCCGATCGAGAAGGCCGCGAGCGCCTCGGCCGTACGGGCGACGTCGCCCGCGTCGA
>NZ_ALVC01000460.1:0-1181 GCF_000293195.2 Sphingomonas sp. LH128 | reverse complement strand
CCGCCGAAGTCGGCCTGCCATCCTATCTTGTTCTCGCCGATGATGACCCTTCGGATGAGGAGTGGGGCGACTACATATTCGAGGCCCTCACTGCCAAGTTCGGCGTGCGCCCGGTCGAGTTTGGTGGTTTCGGACCGGCTGGGTGATCGCGATGACGCTCCCACGACGAGCGTTGCCTCGCCTCGATAGGGCAACCACCCTCGATACAAGTATGAGACGCCGATCGCGTCTCATATGGGTGCCTATTGACTTCAGAGACGACTGGAGCGAGTCGGCCTAGAGCCATACGAGACAAGTCAGGGGCACCATGGGCAAGACGCTGGGCTACGCGAGGATCAGTTCAAATCAGGGGCAGGATATCACCTCCCAGAAGACGATGCTGGAATCGCTGGGAGCGGTGGTGGTGTTCTCCGACGTGGGCAACGGCTCGAAGCTCACCGGACGTGACCAACTCGAAGCCGCCCTGCGTCTGCTCGAACCCGGCGACACCCTGTTGGCGCTTCATCCTGATCGCCTTGCCCGAGATACCGGCGATCTGCTCACCATCGCCAAGCGGGTCATCGAGAAGAAGGCGGTGCTCAAGATCAACGACCCCGCGATCGTGATGGATGGCTCCGATATCATGGCCGAGGTCATGCTCACCGTCTTCGGGCTCGTGGGGATGATGGAGAAGCACTTCATCAAGGCGCGGCAACGTCGTGGAATCGAGGCCGCGCGTTTGAAAGGGGCATACAAGGGCCGTCCCGCAACGATCTCCCCTGACGCGGTGCGCGAACTTCGTGCCGAGGGTCTGGGTGCCACCCAGATTGCGAAGCGTCTCGGGATCGGACGCGCGTCGGTCTACCGGCTGCTCGCCGCCTGACCATCGAGCCACACAAGGAACTCGTCGGCCGTCATCACCTGACCCGGCAGCGCTGCTTCCCGCTCGACCATCTCAATGAAGTGAGGATCGAGCGGATCGCCCCGGCAGATCGGGCAGGGGGCACTCACGTCACCATCATCAAAGCCGTGCCGTTCGACGTCCTCACTCATGCCCGCTTCCCGTGAGTTCGACGGACACCCTCTCCGTCGAACTCAACACTACACAAAACCGCTACAATCCGGCATATCCGGCACTCAACAAGCGAACGCTATTACCAAATCGGCGAGATCGGAGAACGGCATCCCACCCTCTCCGCCAC
>NZ_ALVC01000459.1:0-1778 GCF_000293195.2 Sphingomonas sp. LH128 | reverse complement strand
TGTCATCCAGCGCCGAAAAGTCCCTTTCCAAACTCGATTGCCAGACCGCAAAGCGGATCATTACGTTCCCGCGCGAGCGGGTTGCAGCCGGTGAAGATCCCCGCGCGTCAGGAAAGCCACTGTCCGGGCCCTTGGCAGGTCGCTGGCGCTACCGCGTTGGCGACTACCGGATTGTCTGCGAGATCGAGGATGGCAGGCTTGTCGTGCTTGTGCTGACCGTTGGCCACCGAAGTGGCATTTACCGCTGCCCCCCTAAGGACATCCATAACCCATAGAGAGAAGGGGGAAGGGGACGGGCGATCCATGGAGGATCGACGGAGGTTCCCTTGTCCTACACCATCGACATTGGCGCAGCGCCCGCGAACGCCGACTGCGCCCAGCTTGGCCAGACCCCCGACTTCGAGCGCGTCAATCGCTTCGAGATCGACGCCTATCGGATCGGCATCATCGCCATCCACGGCCTTCCTCCGCAGGGATGCCGCCTCACCAGCAAGCCTAATCGGCATGATTTCGGCACCTATCGTACCCTCGTCCTGCACATTGACGATGAAGACGATCCTGCCGTCGCCGCCTACGCCGAGGCCGTAGAAGACGGGCTTGGCTCCTGGATCGAGGCTGCGATTGCCTGTCCTGTCGAATATGACGGCAACGTCGCCTCCATTCCGAGGCCCGAAATCGACGAAGTGGCGATCGGCGCGCTGCTGACCACGCGCCCCGGCGCCAACGGTCGTTTCGCGATCCCCGCATTCGAGACGATCCACACCAACCTTTCGGCCGCATTCCCCAAGCTCGCCGAGACCGCCCGCGCGCGTCTCGCCGGCGATGCTGCCTGACCGCGCAGGAGATCCATCATGGCAAACAATTACCTCTCCAGTTCCTTCATCCTCGAGATGACCGCCGAGGATGCCGAAATGGTCAGGCTGGCGCAGGATGCCAGTGTCATTCTCGAGTTTTACGCTGGCGATAGCCCTCGAGACATCGAGTACAAAAAGCTCGGCCCACGCTTCGCCGCTCTCTTCCCGCCCAAGGACGGGGACGATTTCGGGAGTTTTCTCGACCTCTTCGACGATCCCGATTTCCCGTCGTTCGACTGCAGCATCGTCATCAGCGAAGTCGATGCCGAGGGACACTGCAAAGTCAGCTTCAGCGGCAACCAGTTCGGCGTCGATCAGGTGGCAAACCTGATCTTCACCGCCTGCAAATCCGCAATCCCTTGCGCTTTCTCATGGGCGCACACCTGCGATGCCTTGCGGCCAGACGAATTTGGTGGCGGCTGCGTCATCATCACCGAAGCCGGGATCGATTTTCACAGCACCACCGGCATCATCGGCCGCGTGCTCGGAACGGGCGCCGGTCCTTCCGAGACACCCAAGCCGGTTTTCGATCCCGCCCTTGTCACCATCGAACAGAAGCGCTTCAGCGTCACCCAATGGGAGATCCTGGTCTGCTACAACGGGCAGCGCATCGAACAGTACGGTGACAAGATCGAGCTGGTCGGCAAGGAATACAGAGGCCACCCCCGCGAAATGTGGATGGCGGTCGCCTACCGCGAAGCGATCGCGCGCGACCTCGCAAGCAGGCTTCCCGTCGTCGAGGAAGCTGCGATCACCACCCATCTGACGTCCCACTGATCCCATGCTGCATCAGCATCTGCAGCCTGCCGGCACCGCGCCGGCAGGACTGCCTTCGCTCGTCCTGCCTGCCGAGATCCGCGCCGCGATCGAGGCCGGGGCCTGGATCGTCTTCAACGTCTCGGGCGGCAAGGATTCCTCCGCCGC
>NZ_ALVC01000458.1:0-1354 GCF_000293195.2 Sphingomonas sp. LH128 | reverse complement strand
CGCTGCTTCGACCCCACGTGGGATGTGGAGAGGCTTCAGTGTACGGTCAGGGTTCTTGCAAAGGCACACTGGCCATGGATGAAGGAGATGATCTGGGGGATCATCCGCCAGGTATCTGCAAGAGCCTGATTTGCGAGAGGATCCTGGAGCTGGTCGATCCATGATATGCCATCGATGATCGTGCTTTGGCCAAGGATAGCTGCAAGCGGCAGGCCGAAGTCTCGATCAGACACGAAGGGCTTCCATGCGTCCATGTCCAGATGCATTGCGGTGAAGAAGCCATTGGCAAAGTCTTCCAGCAGGACCTCGCCGTCCTCGGTCCGCATATAGATCGGCGCATAGACCTCAGGGCACTCGGCAAGCTCGATGCAGATCTGGTTGTAGCGCTTAAGGATCGTTCGGCGCGCGGGTGCCGATCGGGCGCTTTGGACGTGTTCGCGCAGGATGCTCTTGAGCCATATGTCCGGATTGATGATGGACGGGCCGGCAGCCAACGCCGCGAGGAAGCCATCGATCGAGGAGACACCGGCGACCGGCGGATCAAGCGTATCGAGCCAGATTTCGAGCTGCTCTAATGAGAGCGTTCTGCCGGATGCGGTTTGACGTTTGAAGCTCATGCTGCCAGCGCTTCTAGCCGATCAGTCGCAGGGCGCCAGTTCCATGCCAACAGGCTGTGCAGATCGTTGATCATCACCTCCTCATTCACGATCCGCTCGAGCACATCGTTGAGCCAGGTGTAGGGATCGAGGCCATTGAGGCGAGCAGTCTGGAGAAGCGAGGCAAGCACCGCCCAGGTCCGGGCTCCTTCCTCGCTCCCCGCAAAAAGGCTCGACTTTCTACCTTGGGCAACATTTCTCATCCCTCGCTCGACGGTGTTGGTATCGACCTCGACACGCCCGTCTTCCAGGAATAGCGTCAGGCCCTTCCAGTGGTTGAGGGTGTAGCGCATCGCCTTTGCCAGATCGGATTTGGGTGAGAGCCTGGGCAGCATGTCGTCGATCTGCGTTTTGATCGTAGCCATCACCTTACAGGTTTCCGCCTGGCGGGCCGCTAACCGATCTGCGGCATTGCCGGCACGCACCCGGGCCTCGATCGCGTAGACCTCGCCGATCAGGCCGATGATCGCGGCGGCCACCGGCGACGGGGATTTACGGTAGGCGTCCACGAACTTGCGACGGACATGGGCAAGGCAAAAGACCAGCACAACCCCTTCCGCCCCCTTGCGGACCAGCGTCTTGTAGGCGCCATAGCCGTCGACTTGGAGGATCCCCCGATAGCCGACTAGCTGCTGGCGCGCTTCAGCATGCCCGCGGCCGCGCGCATGAATGTATGCCACCGCCGGTCGCGCCGGGCC
>NZ_ALVC01000457.1:0-1630 GCF_000293195.2 Sphingomonas sp. LH128 | reverse complement strand
GACAACACCAAACTGGCGGTGGCGCAGATACTGGGCGACGGTAAGCGCGAGCGCAGTCGGATGTTCTCGACCTTGCAGAGCCATTATCTGTTCGAAGACAAGTTTGGTCGCCCCGGCAAGGGCAATGACAAAGGCAAGGTTGAAGGGCTCGTCGGATATGTCCGCCGACACTTCATGGTGCCGATGCCGGTAGCGGACAGCTTCGATGCGCTGAACGCGCGCTTTCTCGAACGATGTGTGGAGCGCAGGCAGGCGGTGTTGCGCGGGAACAGTCAGAGTATCGGGGAACGGATGTCGGCCGATCTGGAGGCATTCATGCCGCTGCCGGCGGTGGCGTTCGATCCCTGCCATATGGTGACAGGGCGGGCCTCGTCGATGTCATTGGTTCGCTATCGTACCAATGACTATTCGGTGCCAACGGCCTTCGCCCACCGGGAAGTGGTGATAAAAGCCTATGTCGAGCGCGTCGAGATCATCAACGGCGGGGAGCGGATCGCGGTGCACCCACGCAGTTATGAGCGTGAGGACTTCATCGCCAACCCGCTGCATTACCTGGCGCTTCTGGAGCAAAAACCCCGCGCGCTCGATCAGGCCGCGCCGCTCGATGGCTGGGCTCTGGCCGAGCCGATGCACCGTATCCGGCGGTTGATGGAAGCCCGCAGCGGCAAGGAGGGGCGACGCGAGTTCATTCAGGTGCTGCGCTTGTGCGAACGCTTCGACCAGTCTTTGGTGGAGTGGGCGGTAGGCCGGGCGCTGGACATGGGGACTATCAGCTTCGATGCGGTCAAGATGATAGCTCTGGCCCGCCTCGAACAGCGCGTGCCGCGCCTGGATCTGCAATTCTATCCGCACCTGCCGCGAGCGAACGTCGGGCGTACCGATCCGAGCGCCTATATGGGGCTGCTCACGAAGACGGCTAGTCCCGCAGCGGGAGTACCGGCATGAATGATCCCATGATGCCGCTGCCGGCTGTTGCGGCAGAGCCCACCAGCGTGCCGCCCGCTGTGTTGCTGGCCAACCATCTCAAAGCACTCAAGTTGCCCACCTTCGTGCGCGAATATGAGAAGATCGCCTTTGAGGCGGCGCAGGACCGCGCCGACTATCCGCGCTATCTGCTGCGCTTGTGTGAACTGGAGCGGATCGATCGCGAGCGCCGGATGGTGGAACGGCGCATCCGGCAGGCCAGGTTCCCGCATACCAAAAGCTTCGACACATTCGACTTTGCGGCACAGCCCTCGCTGAACAAGGCGCTGGTGCTGGAACTGGCGCGCGGTGAATGGATCGAACAACGGCGCAACGTCATTGCCCTGGGACCCAGCGGCACCGGCAAGACCCACACCGCCCTCGCGCTGGGTCTGGCCGCCTGTCAGAAGGGGTGCAGTGTGGCCTTCACCACGGCGGCGGCGATGGTGCACGACCTGATGGAGGCAAGGGACGAGCGGCGTTTGCGCAGCCTTCAGAAGCACCTTGCCTCGGTGAAGCTGCTGATCCTTGATGAGCTCGGTTACGTACCCTTCACCGCCGTAGGCAGCGAGTTGCTGTTTGAGGTGCTCAGCCAGCGGTACGAACGCGGCAGCACGCTGATCACCAGCAATCTTCCCTTTGATGAGTGGACATCGGTGTTTGGCTC
>NZ_ALVC01000456.1:0-1679 GCF_000293195.2 Sphingomonas sp. LH128 | reverse complement strand
ACCAGCGCCATCGTGGCGGTGGCTGACAGCATGCCCGCTTCGACAGCACTCTCGTTATGAGCACCGCACACAAAGCGGCTGTCGCCGTAAGCCCGGCCACGTTCGAGGATCGGCTGCGCGCGATCGGGTGCGATGCTTGAAAGGACGAGCGCCCAGGTCCATCCCCAGGTCGTATGACCGGAGGGATAGTCATAGCTCATCCCGTGCTTCTTCTCGTCGTACAGCTCGGATTCGGGCTGGCAGATCCGGCCCTTGTCGATCGTGAAAGGGCGGTGCCGCTGGTAGACCGCTTTCGCCCTGCTGGACTGCGCACCCGTGTCTGAGCCCGCGCGTTCGATCAGCATCATGAGCTTCGGGGCATTCTGCGGCGTGAGCTTGACTCCCACCGCGCAGCTGAAATCGCGCGCCAGCGCCGGCACCGTATAGTCGGCATCCTGTGTGGCCAACTGCCAGCGCGGGGTATCCGCGAGCTTGCGCGTGGCCTTGAAAATCTTGCGGTCGGTTTCGTAGCGCGGATCACCGGGGCGAGGCGCCGGCTCAACGACATGCGTCACATCGAACTCGCCCGGTTCCAGATAGCCCCTGGGTCTTTCGTTCGAGGTTGCGGATGCGGCGATGAGCACAGTTGCGGTCACTGCAGCGGCAATCGACAGTTTGAACTTCAAGGCAGGTCTCCAATCTTCGAAGAGCTAGGCCGAGCATTCCGGAAACGTCAATATGACAGTTATGTGACAACGCGGATCTTTGACGAACAAGGAGCGCCCACCGCCATCTGTGAGCAGCGTGATCATGCCTTGCAGCGATATTCCGCCAACGTCCTGACCAGTTGCCCGTTCGCGTCAACGATCCCCAGACCAATACCTGTCACCCCGCCCTCGGCGCGCGGCGGACGGGAGGCCACATCCGCCATATACTTGCCCAGGTCTGGATTGGCCTCGTTTGCAAGAAGGGTCAGGTGGGGATCAAACTGCATGAACACGTTCGGCGACCCATAGCGTTCGAAAGCGGGCAGCTTTGCAGGGTATTCCTTCATCCACGATGGCGGGGCTAGGTCGTGCGATCGCAATGGTTCTGCCGCCAACGTCATCTCATCGGCCAGCCTTTGCAGAGGGGCCGATCTCTCGACCTTCAAGAACAGCCAGTTCGAGGCAGTCCTTTGCAGGCCGGTGACCGTGAGCGGGAATGACCTACACGCCTTCGCGGCCTTGGCGACAGCAGCTTTCAGCGCAGGCGCCGCGGATGCCGGGTATTGCGTCAGGTAAAGCGTGACGTGTGCCGGATGGCCTTGCGCATGAAACGTGGTCATGCCCCTAGCAGCGAGATCGACGCTCGCTTCCGTTACCGCGTCAACGATGGACGGTGAGGGGATCGCGTAAATGTCAATGCTGAGCCTGTCCTCTGCTTGCAAGGGGTAGGCCGTAACCAAAGCTGCGATCAGGGCCATCCGGGGTATTTGCGGCATATGACTGTGCTCGGGCCGGGAGAAATAGAGGGAGCGATATTTAGCGGCGCCTTCGACGGATCGGCAAATTCTTCCGCACAAGACACGTGCTGGAATCTGCGAATCCGACGACCTAAGGTTCCTCAGATCAAACCCCATCTTAATGCTGCAGAATGGCAGGTTCCAGGAATCATGTTTGGAATGCTAAGCGACCGGAATGGGGCGCGTAGCAGCCCCT
>NZ_ALVC01000455.1:0-3214 GCF_000293195.2 Sphingomonas sp. LH128 | reverse complement strand
ACCACCGGCCTCGTCGATGCAGCTTCGGTGCTGGGACTGGGCAAGGTGTTCACCGCCAACATGACCGGCAATGTCGTGTTCCTCGGCTTCGCGGCGGCGGGAACGCCGGGGTTCAAGGTGATCCCCTCGGTGCTGGCGCTGATCGCCTTCATGGTCGGCGCATGGGGAGCCGGGCATCTCGCGCGTGCGCATGTCGAGCGTGCGCTCGGCCGCTGGCTGCTGTGGGCTGCGGTGATCGAAGCCGCACTGCTGTGGATCGCGGCGCTGATCGCGCTCGACGTCGATGTCGCCGCGCAGGCGCCGAAGGCGGCCGTAATGGCCGTGATCGCGCTCACGGGCTTCGCAATGGGCCTGCGCAATGCGACCGTGCGCCAATTGAAGGTGCCGGACCTGACGACCACCGTGCTCACCCTAACCATCACCGGCATCGCGGCGGATCATGTGGGCGGCAAGACGCCCAACTTCGCGCGTCGCATCGGCGCTGTGCTTTCGATCTTCGCGGGTGCCGCCGTGGGCGCGTTGCTGCTGATGCATGGCGGACTGGCCCTGCCGCTGGCTCTGGCCGGCGCGATCGTGCTGGGCGCGACGCTGGTGTTCCTGCGCGACCCGGCCTCCGCCGTGCCGCATCGTCCCTGACGACACCGCGTCATTGCGAGCACGGCGAAGCAATGACGAACCTTGGGAAGACAAACGAAAGGTTACCTTGTCGCGCGCGCAGCGCCATGTAATGCGCGGGCGATGCGTCCCATCCGTGTCGCCCGCCCGCTTTTCCGCGCCATCGCCGCCCTCGTCGGCGCGAGCCTCTGCGCGCCTGCACTGCTCGCCTCGCCTGCCACGGAGATCCCCGGCTACGCCAGCCGCTACTGGTCGCTGGCGGACGGTGCCCCGCCCGATATCCGCGCCATCGCCCGCACCCGCGACGGGTTCCTGTGGCTCGGTTCGGGAGACGGGCTCTACCGCTTCGACGGGCTGAACTTCCTGCGCGTCGAGCCCGAGGACTTCGACAACTTCCGCGCCCGGCAGGTCACCGCGCTGGCCGCGGGGCCGGACGGCAGCCTGTGGGTGGGCTATGCCTTCGGCGGCATCGCCCGGCTCAGGGACGGGCACTTGCGCGGCGCCAACCCGGAAAAGCCGCGCGGGCGCATCACCGACATCATCGCCGCGCCCGACGGCTCGATCTGGGTTTCCACCTGGAGCGGCTTCGGCTCGCAGCTGCGCCATTGGATGCACGGCCGCTGGGACGTGATCGACGTCGACGGCCCGTTGCTGCGCATGTACCGCCAGAGCAATGGTGCCATCTGGATCGCCTCCAATCCCGACTTGCGCCGTCTGGCCCCCGGCAGCCGCAAGCTGGAGACGGTGCCCGCGCTCATGAACCTCGGTCCCGCCTTCCGCGAGGACCGCACCGGCGCGATGTGGTTCTATTCGAGCGACGGCCTCCAGCGCCTGACCGCGAAGGGTTTCACGGAAACCGGCGTCGGTTTCGGCGAGCCGCTGAACGGCGGCGACGGCTGGCGCGAGATGCTGTTCGACGACGATGACCTGCTGTGGATCGCCGGCAATGCCTCGGGCCTCGCGACAGTGCCGCGCGGCGCGCTGAGCATGGACCACGCGCAAACCTACCCCGTCGGCATGTTCACCCTGATGCGCGACGGCGAGGGCACCATCTGGGGCGGCGCGCCGGACGGCCTGCACCGCTTCGTGCGTACGCCGGTGGTGCGCTACGCCGCGATCAGGGGAGTGCGCACCGGCATCGCCACCGGCCCGGACGGCTCTCTCTACATCGGCGGGGACGAGGGCCTCTACCGCATCGTCGACGGCAAGGCGCAGCTGATCCTGCGTTCGGGGCTGGTTTCCGAGGTCTGCTCGGTTTCGAGCGTCGGCGCCTATGTGCTCACGTACAAGAACGAATATCTCGTGCGCGGCGCCAGCCCGACGCGGATCGTCGGTCCGCTGGAGCATGAGCGCCAGTTCGCCCAGGCCTGCGCCTCCGATCCGCAGGGGCGGCTGTGGGAATCGGTATCGGCCTCCGGCATGTTCCGGCTCGACGGCACCCGCTGGACCAAGGACGAGAGCCTGCCGCCCGCGACGACCTTCATCGCGCCGGGTCCCGCCACCTTCATCGTCAACCAGCCGCTGCGCCTGCTCGCCCGCGTCCATGACGGCAAGACCACGCCCATCTGGCCCGAAGGCGACGGCGCAGGCAGCAAGGGCGGCGTCGGCTTCGTGCGCATGCTCAAGCAGATGGATGGCGAGACATGGATCGGCGGCGAGGCGGGCCTCGCCCGCTACGACGGCCGCCGTGCGCAACAGCTGAGCGCGCGGACGTATCCGTGGCTGGCAGGAGTGATGGGCATCGTGCGCGTCGCCGGGCATTACTGGCTGATCTCGTCAGGCGGCATCATCCGCGTGGCCGAGGCTGACTTCGATGCCGCCTTCGCGAAGCCCGGCACGCCGATCCCGCTCGCCCGCTTCGGCCAGAGCGGCGTGATCCGCGCACGCACCGAATCCTATTCCGCCAACGACGCCGCCGTCGATGCGCAGGGACGCCTGTGGTTCGTCACCAGCACCGGAGTTGTGCAGGTCGATCCCTCGCGCATCGCCCCGCTCAAAGCCGACATGCCGATCGCGGTGACCGCGCTGGAAATGGACGGCCATGCCTATCCGCTCGCAAACACGCACCTGCCTGCGGGCACCACGCGCGTCAGCCTGTCCTACGTCGGACTCGGCCTCGCCGATGCGGAGAACAACCGCTATCGCTACCGGCTCGACGGGATGGACGAGAACTGGGTGGAGGCGCAGGGGCGCCGCCGCGTCGATTACGCAGGGCTCGGTCCAGGCACCTACCGTTTCCACGTCACCGCCGCCACCGGCGACGGGCCGTGGGCGAAGCGGGAAGCGACCGCCACTTTCGTCATCGCCCCGCATTTCTGGCAGACCGCATGGTTCCGCCTTGCCGTGCTGGCAGGCGCGGTGCTCGGTGGCTACGCGCTGTTTCGCTGGCGCATGCGCGCCGCCATGCAGTCCCTGCGCGACCGCATCGAGGAGCGCGTGGCCGAACGCGAGCGCATCGCGCAGGACCTGCACGATACACTGCTTCAGGGCTTCCAGGGCCTGATGCTGCGCTTCCAGACGGTGCTGCACCTGACCACGCCGGGCACCCCTGCCCACACCGCCATCGAGGAAGCGCTGGAGCGTGCCGACGACGTCCTGC
>NZ_ALVC01000454.1:0-1371 GCF_000293195.2 Sphingomonas sp. LH128 | reverse complement strand
CCGCCGAGTTCGTGTCTGCCGCTAGATTAGAGCGTGTCGCTTACCCGTTAATCGCCGTCGGATAGCGACACACCGTTCCTTTTCCTATGGCCGTTGCCTGCTAATGCTCAGTCCAAGATGGCAATAGTCCGTCGTGATGAGGCTTAGCGGGCTCGGCTCTTCAACGTCGTATCGCATAAGTCAGCAGTTCCTCTCGTCGCGGCGTAAGTCGCCGAGCGCAGATCGGCTATGATCGGGCCCGGGACCGATTGCGCGGCAGTGGTACGGCGTGAGCTGCCCAGCCGTAACGCGCCCATCCGAAACGTTCGACAGCGATTTTGTCGTGCTTGGAAGCGGACATTCAGATTACATCTCCGCCTGCTACTGTGTCGGCGAGGCTATGAGGTGGTCGCATCGGCTGCCAATCTCGAGTGTGGTCTCAAGGCAGCAAATGGCGGTGAATTCGAGATCGGCGTGCTGGATATCAACCTGCACGGCGTTCAATCCTATCCCATCACTGAAGTTCTGGAAGGCCGTGGCATCCCGTTTGTATTTGTCAGCGGCTACACCGGGGCTGGAGTGGACGCGCGCTTCACGAATGTTCCCAAACTCCAGAAGCCTTTTACCGCTAAGGCGCTTGGCGAGGTGCCATTGCGTGTGCCTCTGAGTGCCTAACGATGACGGAGTGGCGGGTGGACTGACAATGGCTCGACGCTGCCCCCGGAGCAGGATGAACTCCGGTTGGCCGACAACGTTTTTCTTGCCGATCATCAATTTGGCCGGTTATCCCTGTCGATGGTATTCGACCAGATTGCGGACGCCATTGCTCTGCGTGAGCCGCTCGATGTCGATTGTCCAAGCCGATGCTGCGTTCCGTGGCGCCTCGGCGAAGCGTTGCGCAGGGCGGCTACTGGGTCGGGTTAATAAGGGCATGGCTGCGATCGATCGGGCTGGTCTGACAGATAGGACGAAGTGAATGACGAAAGCGTTGGGGAGCGATATTGCGGCGATTGCGCGCATCGATGCGGTGCCATCCATCCTCGAAATCGCTTGCCGCATCACTGGCCTTCGTTTCGCTGCGGTGGCGCGCGTCACCGACACGAGCTGGACCGCCTGCGCTGTCCGGGATGAAATCGAGTTCGGGCTCGGCGTCGGCGGCTCGCTCGACTTGAAGACCACGATCTGCGACGAAATCCGCGATTCCGGCCAAGGCGTGATCATCGATCATGTCGCGTATGATCCTGTCTTTCGCGACCACCACACGCCGAGGCAGTACGGCTTCGAGAGTTACATCTCGATCCCAATCCTGAGAAAAGACGGGTGTAGCGCGTCGATTACGGAGTCCGGTCGGCGTCAATTATGATGGCCGGTAGGCGGCCGCGCCGGTTGGTG
>NZ_ALVC01000453.1:0-26667 GCF_000293195.2 Sphingomonas sp. LH128 | reverse complement strand
CCTCGCGCTCCCGGAACTGTCAATGTCGCTTACGGCCAAAGCATAGAGATAATCGCCGTAATTGCTTTCTATTTTGTGTTGGTTAATGTGCCTTGTTGAATAAAAAAGAGGCAGCGTGAGCTGCCTCTTTACCTAAGTGTTTAAATAGCTTTTTGCTAGAAGCGCACTAAGAGTATTAACTGTTTGAATTAATTCATCATTTCGTGCTCGAAGTTTTTCTATTTCTGATTTTGCGACGTCGTGATGACGGTCGTCATAGTCAAATTCTCTGTCTCTTGGGACATCGCAAGCGGCATCAGTAAGTGCTTGGCTAACCCAAGCATTAATTTTCATGCCGCTAGATTTGGCTGCTTCTCGGGCAACCTCGACTGTCTCAGGAGACAGTCCTTTGATTGTCCAATCTTTTTGTGCACGCCCCCGCCCTTTGCCACGTGTACCCCGATTTGGTACCCCGCGCTCCGCTACAGTGGCTTCCACCGCTTGGAGGTCGGACATTACCAGTTCTCCTTGTTGATACGGAATCATATGCGAATTCTTTCGCATGTCCCGTGGTTCCCATTTATCCCCAAATTCGTACCCCATTCAACCCGAGATTTGTGGATAATGGGTTAAAGGTACCCGGGAAACGCGCTTGATGTACCCGCCATCCCAGCTCATAATGCCACCATTCAGGAGGTTAATGCATGAATGGGGCAGCAGCCACCGAGGCGATGCAGAGTGAACTTGATCGAGTGATACTCGAAGTTCGTACGGCTTTGGGTCGGCTAGCGCTCGAACGTAAAATCACCGGAGTATGCGCGGGTATTTTGAATCTCATCGATCAAAGTGAATTTCAAGTGACCGATGAGGAGAGTGAATCGGCTTTCCGTTTGGATCGCGGTAATATGCGGGTCTACTTCTATCTGGCGCCATTGGTAAAAGTATGGAATGAACTCTATGATGCCTGCGGGGAGATCGGCATATCTGGCGTAGAACGTGTGCGCTGGCAGCAGATCGGGCTAGCCCAATTCGTTATTCACGAATTGATCCATATCCGACAGAAATTTTCTGAATTTACAACTGTTCCGGTTATTAAGGTTGGTCTCCCCGGCATGGGTTTGCCCATGCTGGATTTGGCTGCTGATTTAGTTGCTGCTTGGGTGTCGGCCCTCATTGAGGTGCATTACAACGATGCTGGGGATGAAGATCTCATCCAAAGTTATTACGTTAATGCATTGCTTAGAGCATATCTAATCGGCGCTTTTGTTTTTGATGCAAGAACAAACCCCAATAAACGGCAGCGGGCAATCGGTTTGATTATATCGATGATGCTGGTTCAAGCAAAGATTGATGGCAAGCTGAACGCTGGAAATATCAACGAAGAATGGACGGAAATTTCCCCTGTTCTTGCTTTGGATATAAGTCGTTCTCACAGATTTAATGCAATTGTTATCGGAACATTGCCCGGTCTTCTGATTGAGGACCATGACGTTCATGATGGCGATGCGTTGATGGCTCTTTGGGAGAGCGTTGGCTCAAGGCCTATGCTTGATATAATCTCACGGACCTCCACTTTTCTAAAGGCCGCAGGCGCTATAGCCTCCTGAGCCTGAAGCGGATGCACTTTCCTACAGCCACCCACATACGATAACTAATCCGTCCCCCACGACGCGCCTGTCCGGGCTGCGTCGTGGTCTTTCGTGGCTTTCCTCTTGCGCGAGGTGGACGATGACGGACTTTTCCAGCAGCTTCGGTATCGACGGTGGGGCGGGGGATCGGCCTGTGCCGCTCCACCCTGTGCCCCTCCACCATCCTTCGGCCAAGGATGCGCTTGCGCATCCGTCTTGTCAGGCTCCCCCTCCCCCGCAGGGGGAGGAACAGGGAGCGCTTCGGTTCGGGCGGGGGTGGGTTCCCGCCTCGCGCGACATTGGTATTCCGGGCGAGCAGGCGGGCGCTTCGTCGGCCTCGGGCGCGGCGGAAAGGGTCCGGGAGCGCGAGGGCGATGGCCCTCGCATTGTCTCTTCTCCTTCTCTCCATGTCTCGCACACGGCGTGGGACGCCGACCGCAAGGTGCGGTTCCTCGACCAACTCTCGCAGAAGGGCGATGTGCGAGCCGCGTGTGCTTTCGTGGGAATGAGCCGGACTTCGGCTTATCTGCTGCGGCGGCGCGATGCGGTGTTTGCGGATGCCTGGACGGCGGCTCTGGTGCTGGCGCGGCAGCATGTCGAGGAGGTGCTGGCGACGCGCGCGCTCGATGGGGTGGAGGAGGCGGTATGGTTCCGGGGGGAGCTGGTCGGGGTGCGGCGGCGGTATGACTCGCGGTTGCTGCTGGCGCATCTGGCTCGGCTCGATGTCGCGGGGGAGGGGCATGAGGCTCTGGCCGAGCGGTTCGACGAGGTGCTGGCGCTCGTCGCCGGGGAGGAGCCTTGCGCGGATGTGCCGGGGATGGAGGAGGGCGCGGCGTTGCCTCCGGAGCGGGCGGACTATGTCGCGGCGGCGGGGGAGGCGCGGTTCGGCGATGCGCGGGAGGCGTGGCTCGACGCGGTGGATGCGATCGATGCTGCGGCCGGGTACGTGCAGCCGCTGGACGAGGGGGAGATCGCGGCCGAGGACGCGGGGGAGGCGCCGGACTATCCGGAAGCGCCGGTGCGCGGGCCTTTCCTGAGTGAGAGCGGCGCGCAGTGGGATCGCTGGCAGGCGCGCGCTTTCGCCCGGGTGGACGGGGCGCTCTCGGGCGGGGAGGGCGCGGCGCCGATGGAGTACAAGTCGCTGGAAGGCGGGGCCGGAGTTGCGGCTCTGGACCGTGTAAACCGTGTAAACCTGCTCGCGCCTCGTCGATGGGAAGCACGGCTGGGCAAAAGTGTTCGGAGGCCGGGAACGCTTGTCCGGCTTCGCTGTTATCGAGTGTGAAGGCCGGCGCGGCGCTTCCCCCACCCCCTCCCAGCTGCGCCGGCCGACCTTTTTCCTTCAGATCAGGCGGCGGTGCTATCCACCCTTCGACAAGCTCAGGGTGAGCGGGGATTGTGATGGATGCTATCAATTCCGCTCAGGCTGAGCTTGTCGAAGCCCCCGCAGAAAAACCCAGCCTCAGTTGCCGAGGACGGCCAGTTCGACCTTGCCGCTGCCCATGCGGGTGATGCCGAGTTCGTCGGCGGCGGCGTCGGACAGGTCGATCACGCGGTTGCCGTGGAAGGGGCCGCGATCGTTGATGGTGACGACGACGACTTCGCCGTTGGCCGGGTTGGTGACCTGCACTTGCGTGCCGAAGGGCAGGGTGCGGTGTGCGGCGGTCAGTCCGTCGGGCGCGTAACGCTCGCCGCTGGCGGTGCGGGCGCCCTTGAGGTGGCGGCCGTAGAAGCTGGCGATGCCGCCTGCGATGGGAGTGACCTGGATGTCGTCGTCTTCGGGCGCGGTGAGGACGGCGGGAACTTCTGCGGCGGCGACGGCGTTGACGCCAGCGACAGGAGCAAGAACGAGAGCTTGCGAAGCTACCGGGGCTTCAGCCTGAGCGGGGCCTGCGAAGGGCAGGACGACGGCAGTGCACAGCGCCATCAGGCTTACGGCTCGAACTTGCAAAACTTACCCCGCTTCGTCGTTGACGATGGCGGGAGTCCTACCTGTGCGGTTCCCCGAAGGCCATATAGGCAAAAGCGGCCCGTCGCGCTTTGGCAACGGGCCGCCGGACTCTGTTAACCTAGGGGCAATGTTTACTTGGCGTCTCGCTGGGCCAGCAGGCGCAGGCGAAGGGCGTTGAGCTTGATGAAGCCCGCCGCATCCTTCTGGTCGTAGGCGCCGGCATCGTCCTCGAAGGTGACGTGGCGTTCGGAGTAGAGCGAGTCGGCGCTCTTGCGGCCGACTACCGAGGCGCTGCCCTTGTAGAGCTTGAGGCGCACGGTGCCGTTCACGCGGGCCTGCGAGTGGTCGATCGCGGCCTGCAGCATCTCGCGCTCGGGGGCGAACCAGAAGCCGTTGTAGATGAGCTCCGCGTACTTCGGCATCAGCTCGTCCTTGAGGTGAGCGGCGCCGCGGTCGAGCGTGATCTGCTCGATGCCACGGTGGGCGCGGGCGTAGATCTCGCCGCCGGGCGTCTCGTACATGCCGCGCGACTTCATGCCGACGAAGCGGTTTTCGACGAGGTCGAGGCGGCCGATGCCGTGCTTGCGGCCCAGCTCGTTGAGCTGGGTGAGGAGGGTCGCCGGGCTCATCGCCACGCCGTTGAGGGCGACGCCGTCACCCTTCTCGAAGTCGATGGTGATGTATTCCGGTGCGTCCGGCGCATCTTCCGGGTTGACGGTGCGCGAGTAGACGTAGTCAGGGGTCTCTTCCCACGGGTCCTCCAGCACCTTGCCCTCGGACGAGGTGTGCAGGAGGTTGGCGTCGGTCGAGAAGGGGCTTTCGCCGCGCTTGTCCTTGGGGACGGGGATCTGGTGCTGCTCGGCCCACTGGATGAGGGCGGTGCGGCTGGTCAGGTCCCACTCGCGCCAGGGGGCGATGACCTTGATGTTGGGGTCGAGCGCGTAGGCCGACAGCTCGAAGCGGACCTGATCGTTGCCCTTGCCGGTGGCGCCGTGGGCGACAGCGTCGGCGCCGGTCTCGTGGGCGATCTCGATCAGGCGCTTGGAGATCAGCGGGCGGGCGATCGAGGTGCCGAGGAGATAGTCGCCTTCGTAGCGGGCATTGGCGCGCATCATCGGGAACACGAAGTCGCGCACGAATTCCTCGCGCAGGTCGTCGATGTAGATGTTCTCGTCCGGCAGGCCCATCAGCTTGGCCTTGGCACGGGCGGGTTCGAGTTCCTCACCCTGGCCGAGGTCGGCGGTGAAGGTCACCACCTCGCAGTTGTAGGTGACCTGGAGCCACTTGAGGATGACGCTGGTGTCGAGGCCGCCGGAGTAGGCGAGGACGACCTTCTTGATGCTGTCGGACATGGGCACGGGCTTTCGCGGCATGAGCGGTGGAAGTTTGGGCGCGCGGCTAGCAGGTGCGCCCAAACTTCGCAACGTTTACGCGCCCAGCAGCACTTTCTCTCCTTCCGCGATGTAGTCGCGGGTGAGGGGCAGGGCGTGGCGCGAGCGGGTGTATTGGATCTGGTAGTTGCACATGCCGCCGCTCTCGAATGCGGCGGTGGCGCCGGAGAGGTAGAAAATCCACATGCGGTAGAAGCGCTCGTCGTGCAGCTTGACAATGGCCTCCTTGTTGGCGACGCAGCGCTTGTACCATTCGCGCAGGGTCTTGGCGTAGTGGAGGCGCAGGTTCTCCACGTCGGTGGCGATCAGGCGGACCTTTTCGCTGGCCTCCACCGTCTCGCTCAGCGCCGGGATGTAGCCGCCGGGGAAGATGTACTTGCGGGTGAAGGCGTCGGTCGAGCCGGGCCCGCCCATGCGGCCGATGGTGTGCATCAGCATCACGCCCTCGTCGTCCAGCATCGTCGCGCAGTCGCGGAAGAAGCGGTCGAACTGGGCCTGGCCGACGTGCTCGAACATGCCGACCGAGACGATGCGCTCGAACTTGTCGCCGCGCGCGGCGAGGTCGCGGTAGTCGATCAACTCGAAGTCGATGCGGCCCGAGACGCCCGCTTCCACGGCGCGCTGGCGGGCCAGCACCAGCTGTTCCTCGGAGAGCGTGATGCCCTTGACCGAAACGTCGAAGTGTTTGGCGAGATAGATCGCCATGCCGCCCCAGCCGCAGCCGATGTCGAGCACCTTCTGGCCCGGCTCGATCGCCAGCTTGGCGGCGATGTGGGCGAGCTTGGCGGTCTGCGCCTGCTCCAGCGTGATGTCGTCACTGGGCCAGTAGGCGCAGGAATACTGCATGTGCTCGATGTCGAGGAACAGGTTGTAGAGGTCGTTGCCCACGTCGTAGTGGTGGGCGATGTTCTTCTTGGCGCTCGCCGCGCGGTTGATGCCGTCGACGAGGGTGACGGCCTTGCCGATCACCTTCTTGAACGCGGTCTGCTCCTTCAATTCGCCGCCCTTGTCCCAGCGGGCGTTGGCGCGCAGCAGGTAGACGAGGTCCATGATGTCGCCCTGCTCGACTTCGAGCTGACCGTCCATGAAGGCTTCGGCGGCGCCCAGGCGCGGATCGCGCAGGATGCGGCGTTCGGCGCCCTTGTCGGTCAGGCGGATGCGGACGTGGGGAAAGCCTTCTGCGGGGGTTCCAAAGCGACGGAGGGAGCCGTCGGGGCGGGCCAGTTCGAGCACGCCCTGTCGGACGCCGCGCTCGAGGAAGCGGTCAAGTATGCCGAGTGCCATCAGGGGTTTGTGCGGGGGTAATTACCTGCATGCAAGGGGGCTTGTGTTGATAAATGCACAATCCTTACTCCCGCGCCAGAAACAGCACATCACGTTCCTGGGCCAGCAGGTGCTGTCCGGAATCGACGTAGAGCGTCTGGCCGCTGTCGAGCCAGCCTCCGGCAAGGAACAGGGCTGCCCCCGCTACGTCTTCGGGCGTCGCACGGCGACCCAGCAGGTTCATGCGGTGGGAGATTTCGGCTTCCGCCTCGTTCTGGTCGTGGCTGGCGAGGATGGCGCCCGGCGCGATGCCGTAGACGCGGTCTTCCTCTGCCCGCCGGGCCATGGAAAGCATCGGGATCGTCGCGGAAAGCGCGTGCTTGCTCATGGTGTAGGAGAAGAAATCCGGATTCGGATTGAGCAGCTTCTGGTCGGTAACGTGGATCAGGCGTCTGCCGGCGGAGGTGCGGGCATGGGCAAGGAACGTCTGTCCCAGCCGGGCGGGAGTGGCCGCATTCACCCGCATCGCGGCGGTGAAGATATCCGGTTCCAGCGTTTCGGCGGTGTCGAGGTCGAAGACGCCCGCGCAGTTCACCAGCACCCGCCAATCGTTCAGACGGGCAGCCAGTGCCTCGACCATGGCAGGGCCTTCATCCCAGTCGTCGAGGTCGCACGAGACGATCTCGGCGCTGGGCAGGCTCGCCGCGAGCGCTTCGGCCTGCGCCCGCGACCGGCCGTAGTGGATCACGACATGCCAGCCTGCCGCTCCGAAGGCGCGAGCGATGGTCGCGCCGATCCGCTTGGCGCCGCCGGTCACCAGCATGGCGGGGCGGCTCACTGCGCGGCCTCACAAGGTGACACATCAGGTTTACACGGTTTACACTGTCCTGAAGAGAAACTCCCGCCTCTCCGAAGGGGGCTTTCCGTAGCGAGGACAGACGAGCCGGTCATGAATGCAAGTCGCTGAAACATGGCGGCATTGGAGCATAGCCAGCCGCTGTAGGAAAGCCGGGATGCACCGATCGCACCGGCGGAGGGCCACGGCACGGACAAAGCAAAAGGCGCGCCGCCTTTCGGACGACGCGCCTTTCGCAAGGGACGGGGGATAAGGATCAGCGGCAGCGCGGACGGTCGCCGCCACGGTCGATCTCGCGACCCAGGACGGCGCCGCCGGCAGCGCCGAGCAAGGTGCCGACAGTGCGGTCACCGCGGGTGTCGATCGCACGACCGGCAAGGGCGCCGGCAACGCCGCCGATCAGCAGGCCGGTGGTGCCGTTCGACTTCTTGCAGTAGTAGCGGCCGTTGTTGCCGCGCCAGTACTTGACGCCGCGGTCGTTGTGGTAACGACGGTGATCGCGCGCTTCTGCCGGAGCGGTGAAAGCGACGGTCGCCGGAATGGTGAGCGCCATCATAGTGGCGGCGAGAATGGTCTTACGCATGATATGTGCCCTCATCGTAGCGTGGGAATGATCTGGTAACGCGGCTTTTCGTTCATTGATCCACAACGTCAGATGAACGAACGGCCGCTGCTGGAAATCCGTGACGAACTGCGCTGGTACAGCGATGAAGCGAGGGAAATGTTTCTTTCGGAAACAAAAATACCGCCTCAACGCGAAAGCGCGCGGCCCTTTCGGACCGCGCGCTTCTCGTCTCAGGGCATGAAATCTCAGTTCAGCGGCACTGGATGTCGCCCTTGTCGATCTCTCGGCCGAGCGCTCCGCCGAGGACGCCGCCCAGGATCGTGCCGATGGTCTTGTCACCACGGCCGGCAATCTGGTTCCCCGCCAGCGCGCCCACGCCGGCACCGATGATCAGGCCGGTCGTGCCGTTGTCGCGCTTGCAGTAGTAGCGCCCGTCATTGCCGCGCCAGACACGGTCGTTGCGGGTAAGGCGGCGCGGTTCGCGGTAGCGGCCGCGCGAATCGTACATGTCGCGGCGGTCGTAGCGATCGTGACGGTCATTGCGGTCGTACCGGTCATGGTCACGGCGACCGTGCGCAGGCGCCCAGGGCGGCGGGTCGCCAAGCACCGGCGCGACGGGCAGGGCAGTGATGGTGGCGGCGAACGCAGCCATCGCCAGCAGGGACTTCTTCATGGTTCAAACTCCTGCGAAAATTCCTGTTCGAGAACCCGATCGGTCTGGACCCGCACTTCGCAACGCGCGATGAACCGCCGGGCAGGTCGGGAGCGCAAGGGACAAGATGGACCCGGACTGCGACGAAACGTTCAAAAGTGCAATTAGCTCCGAAAGGCATGCCATGTTTCTCGATCTCATCGACGTCTTCGGCTCCGGCCCGCTCAGTGGCAATCCTCTGGCGGTCGTGCGCGGCGGTGAGGGGATGAGCGACGCGCAGATGCTGCGGCTGACGCAGTGGCTGGGCTATTCGGAGACGACCTTTCTCCTGCCGCCGACCGACCCGGGTGCCGATTACCGGGTGCGTATATTCTACCCGGCGGGCGAACTGCCCTTCGCCGGGCACCCGACGCTGGGTAGTGCCCATGCGTGGCTCGCCGCCGGAGGAAAGGCGAAGGAGGACGGATGCGTGGTGCAGGAATGTGGCATAGGTCTCGTCGAGGTGCGCCGGGATGGCGAGCGGCTGGCGTTCCGCGCGCCGCCGCTGATCCGGTCGGGGCCGCTCGATGCCGAGGACCGCGCGGAAACGCTTCGCCTCACCGGGACAGACGAGGCGCAAGTCGTCGCCGCGGTCCATGCCGCCAACGGGCCGGGCTGGAAGCTGTTGCACCTTGCTTCGGCGGAGGCGGTGCTGGCGACTGAGCCCGTCTCGCGTGCGCCGAAGGGGACCGACGTGGCGCTGCTGGGCCCGTGCGCTCCGGGTGGTGCGGCGCAGTTCGAGTTGCGGGCGTTCTTTGCCGATCCGGCAGGCAAGATGGTCGAGGACCCGGTGACCGGCAGTCTCAACGCGGCGGTGGCGCAGTACCTTTTCGCGAGCGGTCAGGCCGAGGGCAACTATGTCGCCGCGCAGGGCCGCAAGGTCGGGGCGGACGGGCTGGTCTATTGCTCCCAGGACGAGAGCGGCGACGTCTGGATCGCCGGGCGCGTGGAGACCGTAGCGACGGGCGGGGCGTTGTTCCCGGCGTAACAGGTTTGTGCTGCGTATGGCACTCTCCCCACCCCGCTCAGCCTGAGCTTGTCGAAGGCCCCGAGGCGAAGCGCCAGGCCCGATGCTTCGACAAGCTCAGCATGAGCGGTGTCGGGGGAGTGTGGTCATTCAGCCCGTCTTCTTCGGCAGGGCGACCTCCGCGCTGCCCGTGCACATTGTCGTGCCCTTCTGGTTCTTCATCAGGTGCTTGACGTGGATGAGATGGCGGCCGTCTGCGTCCACCGACTTCTCGGTGACCTCGGCGGTCTGGATCGTCACGTCGCCGGTCAGCGCAGGGCCGCGGTAGTTGGCGACTGAGTGCACCACCATGCCGTGCTGCCCCGCCCAGCCCGAAAGGTAGTCGGTCACCCACGAGCCCATCGAGGCGCCGTAGCCGTAGCCGCGCGGCATGCCGATGCGCCGGGCATACTTGGCGAACAGGTGCCCGCGCGAGGGGCCGTAATAGGCGCCGTCGGTGAGGAACGGGTTCACCTTGAGCATGTCGGGGTCGTTCTCGTACCCGGCCATCTCGCGCGTGAAGCCGAGGCCTTCGAGGTCCTGCTTGCGCAAGTCGAGCGTGCCCCAGGTGTTGACGATATAGGCGCGCCACTCGGTCGCGAAGCTGGCGATGGAGTGGGGGCCGAAGACGCGCTCCGGCAACTGGTCGCCGACCGCGACGTCGTCCCACCAGCGTTCCTTGTTGCCGAGGTCATGGAGCATGCGGACCCAGGCGAAGCGGCGCTCCTCCATCTCCTCCAGCGCTTCGTCGGTCCATTCGGGCTCCTCGAAGTCGTCGGTCTTGACGTTGTCGCCGCCCGCCGCCGCGCGGTAGCGGATCGAGGTGGAGCGCTGGCGGGCGATCTCCTCGCCCTTCTGGTTGGAGTAGTTGTTGTCGCCGCGCTGGAAGCAGGTGGGGCCGAAGCCGGTCTGCTTGACCGTGTAGTCGAACGGTATGCGGGTATTGGTGATCACGTCGCCCGGCTCGATGCGCGGGCCGTAGAACCACCACTCGTCGCCGCCGAACAGGAGGTGCGAGTTTGCGATCTTGCCGACGCAGGCGGGCGCGGCGCCGTGGCCGTCGTCCGTCGCGATGGCGAAGCTCTGCGGCGCGACGAGGCGGCCCCATACGCTCGCCTCGGCATGACCGGGATCGAAGTGGGCGAGGTTGGGGTAATGCATCGCATGGACCCAGCGGCGGATGTCGTTGGGTGCGATGGCCTCACGCAAGGGCGAGAAGTCCATCGTCTTGCCGAGATGGTTGTCGATGTCGGAACAGTCGAAGTCGTCGCTCATGTTTTCTCTCAGAATTGCCTGATGCCGGTGGCGTCTTCGGCCTTGAACACGGGGACCGGTTCGATGGCCTTGAGCATGACCAGCGGGATCACGCGGTCGGTCGATTGCTGGTAGGTCGCGTAAAAGGGGTGGCAGTCGGTCACGAAGGCCCAGACCTTGTCGCGCTCGGCCCCTTCGGGTTCGCGCCAGGTGGCGCGGAAGGCTTGCGTGGCGATCTGGAAGTCGACCGTCTCGGCCTCGCGGATGTTGAGATACCAGGCAGGGTGATGGTCGGCGCCGCCCTTGGAGGCGCAGATCACGACCTCGCCGCCGATGTCGGCGTAGCAAAGGGGCGTGATGAAGACCTTGCCGCTCTTTCGGCCGACATACTTGACGGGGCAGTGGGTGGCGAAGGAGCGGCCGCCGACAGGCGTGATGTCCATGATGTGACCCTGCGCGCCGCCCGAGGACAAGTACATGTCGCGGTGCTCGACCACCCAGTCCTTGCGCGTGTCGCGGATCGCGGCCGACGTGTCGTCGCTCATGGGCTTCTCCTCTCCTCCCGAGCCTAGAGGATGGGGGAGGGGAGAGCCTTGCGTCCAACCCCGAATGGGGGCGCCGGGCAGTAATCGCCGGGGCGGTTGGGGAGGGGGCCGGAAGACCGCCACCATGGCCGCCGCTATCCCCGCATCGTCATTGCGAGCGGCGAAGCCGCGCGGCAATCCAGGGCAGTCTTGAGCCGCCCTGGATTGCTTCGCTATGCTCGCAATGACGAATGCAGGCAGCCGTTCAGGCCGCGTCCTTCTCCGGAGGCCAGACGCTGTGCGAGAGCAGGTTGTCGACGAAGGCCTCGTGCTGGGCCTGCCCGACGGGGTCGGGGCGCAGCAGCACGTCGGTGCGATAGCCCGTAACCGCAGACATCGTGAGCTGTGTCAGCTGCTGCGCTTCATCGACATCGAAGCGCGTGGCGAAGAAGTCTGCGATGGCGCAGCGCAGCTTGACCGGGCCGCGCGTGTAGAAGGTCTCCTTGATCTCGGGAAACCGCTCACCCTCGCTCACCACCAGGCGGTAGAGCATGACCGAATTGTCGCGCAGCAGGCAGTCGATGAAGCGCAGGCACGCGCGGCGCAGCGCCGGGACCGAGAAGGTCTGCCCGGTCAGCACGTCTTCCACGTCGCGCGCGAACGCCTCGACGTGGAGGTCGACGACGGCGGTGAACAGCTCTTCCTTCGAGGCGAAGTGCGCCCACAAGGTCGCCTTCGATCCGCCCACGGTATCGGCAATCGCGGACATCGTCGTCTCGGCGTAACCTTGTTCGAGGAACATGCCCGAGGCGACCTGCACGATCTCCGCGCGTTTGCGGGCCTTGTTCGCCTCGCGCTTTGAAATTCCGGTCTTTTCCATCATGGTGTACTCTCTAGTACAGTTTTTTATTGACAGAAACAAGCCGGCAAACGATTTGGACCGTACCGATGAGTACAAAATTCTCCCCCCGAGTCGCGACGGCCGCGCTGCTGATCGCCTCCAGTTCGCTCGCCGGGTGCGGTGCGCCCGACCTTGGGCCACGTCCCGAGCTGCGCCCGCCGTCGACCCTCGACAGCGCCGCCTCGATCCAGGGCACCGCTGCCGAATGGCCGCAGGAGCGCTGGTGGACCGCTTACGGCGATCCCCAGCTCGACGGTCTGGTGGATGAGGCGATCAAGGGTTCGCCCGACGTTGCCACAGCGCTGGCCCGCATCCGCCAGGCGCAGGGCGCGCTCGAATCCTCGCGCGCCGCGCTGCTGCCCAGCATCGGCGGGCAGGGCTCGGCCTCGGTCGAGAAGCAGAGCTACAACAACGGCACTCCGGTCGCCGCGCTGCCCAAGGGCTGGAAGGACTATGGCATGCTTGCCCTGTCCGCCAACCTCAACCTAGACATCTGGGGCAAGAACCGCGCGCTGCTCGCTGCCGCGACTTCGGCTGCCGAGGCCGCCGTCGCCGACGAGCGGCAGGCCGAATTGGTGCTCGCCTCGGAAGTCGTGTCGTCCTACTTCGACCTCGGCCGCCTGCTCGAACGCCAGAAGGTGCTCGACGAGACGCTGGCCGCGCGCGAAGGCTCGGCCAAGCTGGTCGGCCAGCGCGTGACGCAGGGCCTCGACAACCAGAGCCCGCTGCGCCAGTCCAACGCCGAAGCCGCCCGCGCGCGCATCGACGTCGCCGCCAACCGCGAGCAGATCGAGAAGCGCCGCCACGCGCTCGCCGCGCTGCTCGGCGCCGGTCCCGATCGCACCCTGACGCTCACCCCCCCCGTCCATCGCGACCATCGCCGCGACGCCGGTGCCGGCCGATGCGGGCATCGCGCTCGCCGGTCGTCGCCCCGACATCGTCATGTCGCGCAAGCTGGTGCAAGCGGCCGACAAGGGCGTCGAGTATGCGAAGAAGTCGTTCCTTCCCGACATCTCGCTGAGCGGCCTCATCGGCCTCAGCTCGCTGGGCATCTCGCACTTGTTCGACGGCGGTTCGGACTATGGCAGCGCGGGTGCGGCGGTGAGCCTGCCGATCTTCCAGGGCGGCGCGCTTTCGGGTCGCTATCGCCTGGCACGCGGCGGCTACGACACGATGGTCGCCAGCTACAACAAGTCGGTGATCGGTGCGCTGCAGGAAGTCGCCGACGCGCTTTCCACCCGCACTTCGGCCGGTGAGCAGGAGCGCCACGCGCTCGAAGCCCGGACCGAGGCGAACGCCGCCTACGGCCTCGCGCTCCAGCGCTACAAGGGCGGTTTGAGCACCTATATCGACGTGCTCAGCGCCGAAACCACCGCGCTCGACACCCGCCTCGGCGCGGTCGACGCCCACTTCGCCACGCTCGCCAGCGAAGTCGCGCTCAAGCGCGCCCTGGGCGGCGGATATGCAGACGATTCAGCCAAGAAGGCCACCCCCGATGAGTCACGAAACCCCCAACGACGCCGGTTCGAGCACCGTCGTGGACAAGAGCAAGCGCAAGAACCTCCTGCTCGGCCTTGGCGGCGCAGTCGTCGTGATCGGCGGCCTGTGGTTCCTCTACGCGGAGTTCATCGGCAGCCGCACGGTCTCGACCGACAATGCCTATGTCGCCGGTGAGAACGCGCAGGTCACCCCGCTGACTTCGGGCCGCGTGGTCGAGGTGCTCGTCACCGACACGCAGCCGGTGCGCAAGGGCCAGCTGCTGTTCCGCATCGAGGACTCCGACCAGAAGATCGCGGTCCAGCAGGCCGAAGCCAACCTTGCGATGATGCAGCGCCGTTACGGCCAGTCGATCGCCAACAACGCCGCGCTGGGCGCCGCCGCCGGGGCGAGCGACGCGCAGATCAACACCGCGCGCGCCGGGCTCGCCTCCGCGCAGGCGACGCTGACCAAGACCCAGGAAGACTACAAGCGCCGTGCGGCCCTTTCGGGCACCGGCGCGGTGTCCAACGAGGAACTGACGACCGCGCGCCAGGCGCTGGACTCGGCCAAGGCATCCTACCAGCAGGCCCAGGCGGCCGTCGCGCAGGCGCAGGAAAACGCCCGCAGCGCCCGCCGCCAGGAAGAGGCCGCCGTCGCGCTCACCAAGGGCACGACCCTGCAGACCGCGCCGGAGATCCTGCAGGCGCAGGCCCAGCTGGAGCAGGCGAAGCTCGACCTCGAACGCACCATCGTGCGCGCGCCGATCGACGGCGTCGTGTCCCGGCGCAGCATCCAGGTCGGCCAGCGCATCCAGAGCGGGCAGGCGGCGATGACCGTCGTGCCGGTGGGTGAACTCTACGTCGACGCGAACTTCAAGGAAGACCAGCTCGGCAAGGTCCGCTCGGGCCAGAAGGCTACGCTGACTTCCGACTTCTACGGCGGCAAGGTCGAATACCACGGCAAGGTCGTCGGCTTCTCGGGCGGCACCGGCGCGGCGTTCTCGCTGATCCCGGCGCAGAACGCCACCGGCAACTGGATCAAGGTGGTGCAGCGCCTGCCGGTGCGCATCCAGCTCGATCCCAAGGAGCTGAAGGAGCATCCGCTGCGCATCGGCCTGTCGATGGAAGCCGAGATCGACCTGACGGACAACGACTGATGGCCGGCGGCGCTCCGGCTGCAGCGGCGCAGGAAGGCGGACCACCGCTGACCGGCGCCAAGCTGATCCTGGCGGGCTTCGTGCTCGCCATGGCCAACTTCATCGTCGTGCTCGACACCACGATCGCCAACGTTTCGGTGCCGCACATCGCGGGCGGCCTTGCCGTCTCGGTGTCGAGCGGCACCTGGGTCATCACGTCCTACGCGGTCGCCGAGGCGATCTGCGTGCCGTTGACGGGCTGGCTCGCCAACCGCTTCGGCGCCTTGCGGGTGTTCATGTTCTCGCTGGTCGGCTTCGGGATATTCTCGACGCTGTGCGGGCTTTCGGGGACGCTTTCGGCACTGGTCATCTTCCGTCTCGGGCAGGGCTTCTGCGGCGGGCCGCTGATGCCGCTGACGCAGACGCTGATGCTGAAGATCTTCCCCAAGGAGATGCAGCCCAAGGCGATGGCGATGTGGGCGATGACGGTCGTGACCGCGCCGATCGCCGGTCCGATCCTGGGCGGATACATCTCCGACAACTGGTCGTGGGAGTGGATCTTCTTCATCAACGTGCCGATCGTGGCGCTGATCTTCTTCGGCGTGGCGGTGCTGCTGCGTGGACAGGAAACGCCGACCCAGAAGCTGCCGATCGACAAGATCGGGCTGGCGCTGATGGTGATCTTCATCGGCGCGTTCCAGATGATGCTCGACCTCGGGCGGGACGAGGACTGGTTCTCGTCCACCAAGATCGTCGCGCTGGCGTGCATCGCGGGCGTGTTCTTCATCGCCTTCCTGATATGGGAGCTGACCGAGGAACACCCGATCGTGAACCTCAGCGTGTTCCGCTATCGAGGGTTCTCTGCGTCCACGGCCTCGCTGACGATTGCTTTCGGTACGTACTTCGCCTCGATCGTGGTCATCCCGCAGTGGCTTCAGACCTCGATGGGTTATACCGCCACGGAGGCGGGGCGGGCGATGGCCTTCTCGGGCGTATTGGCGGTGGTCGCATCGCCCTTCGTGCCGGCGCTGATGAAGCGGTTCGACCCGCGCCTGCTGGTGTTTATCGGCGTCTCGTGGATCGGTGTCTGCGCGCTGATGCGCATGACATGGTCTACCGACATCACGTTCTGGACGATTGCCATCCCGCAGCTGCTGCAGGGTGTCGGCGTCTCGCTGATGATCGTGCCGCTCACCACCATCAGCCTCAGTTCGGTGCAGCCGCACGAGACCGCCTCGGCCGCCGGTATCGCCAACTTCGGGCGAACCCTGGCAGGCGCGGTGGCGACGGCGATCATCACCACTGTGTGGAGCGACATGTCGCGTTCGCGCAGCGCCGACCTGTCGGGCGTGCTCAACGGGGCGGACGCGACCTCGCAGGCGCTCCAGCAGCAGGGCTTCAGTGCCGAGCAGGCGCGCGTGGCGATCGCGCAGATGGTGGAGAATCAGGGCACCGCGGTGGCCACGGGCGAGCTGTTCGTGATCAGCGCCATCGCCCTGTTCCTTGCCGCGATGACCATCTGGCTGGCTCCGCGCCCGCCCAAGAACGTGAAGCCCGCCGCAGGGCACTGAGTTACCAGACAGCCGGTGTCGCCGCCCCCGAAACAGGCGGCACCGGCGCGTCGGCCGGACCGAAAGCACAGACAGCCCCCCAGTCCCCCCGCTTTCCATCCGGCCGACGCACCCTCCGGGCGCAGGGCGCTCTTGCCGAACCGGGTCGGCGATCCCATTGCAAGGCAATGGAAAACGACGCCCGCCGAGAGGCTCCCGCCACTGCCCGCAACCGTGACCCGATCCTGTCGGTCCTGCGCGACGTGCTGCCGGTATCCGGCCACGTGCTGGAGATCGCCAGCGGCACCGGCGAGCATGCCATCCACTTCGCCGCCGCCTTGCCCGACCTCGTCTGGCAGCCGACCGATCCCGATGCCAACGCGCGCGCCTCGATCGCGGCATGGGGGGAGCAGGCAGAGCTGGCGAACTTGCGCGCGCCGCTGGAACTGGACGCGGCCTCGCATGAATGGCCGATCACGGAAGCACAGGCGGTCGTCTGCATCAACATGATCCACATCAGCCCCTGGACCGCGACCGAGGGCCTCATGGCCGGCGCCGCGCGGGTGCTGGAGTCGGGCTATCCGCTGGTGCTCTACGGCCCCTATCGGCGAGAGGGGCTGACGCTCGAGCCCAGCAACGCGGCCTTCGACGAGGACCTCAAGCGGCGCAACCCGGAATGGGGCCTGCGCAGCGTGGAAACCGTGCGCGCCTGTGCGCTGGACAATGGCCTGGCGTTCGACAGTCTTGTCGAGATGCCTGCCAACAACCTGATGCTGGTCTTCAGGAAGCGCTGAAGCTGCGCCGGGTCAGGCGCGGCAGGACCAGCGCCTGCCCCACCGCGCGGCCGCCGAACAACACCGCGAAAGCCGCCCAGAGCCCATGGTTGCCGAGCGGCTGGAGCGCCCACAGCAGGGCGAGGTAGGCCGCCATCGCCGCCGCCATCGTCCCCAGCATCGCCCGGGTCCAACCGGCGCCGACGAACACCCCGTCGAACACGAAGGACGACACGCCCAGCACCGGCAATAGTGCCAGCCAAGGCGCATATTGTGCGGTCGCGGCAACTACGGCAGGGTCGGTGCTGAACGCCGCCGCGAGCCGGGCGCCCGCCAGCGCGTAAAGCGCCGCGACGGCAAGCCCGGTCACGCCGCCCCATACCAGAGCGGAGCGCACGGCGGCGGTGAAACGCGCTCGCGACTGTGCGCCGAGCGCCTCGCCGCAGAGCACTTGCGCGCCGCTCTCGAACCCGTCGAGCAGGAGTGTCGCCAGCATGAAGATCTGGAACAGCACGCCGTTGGCAGCCAGCGTGACTGGCCCGGCGCGCGCACCGACGCGGGCGAACAGCAGGATCGAGCCGGTCAGCAGCAGGGTGCGCACGAACAGGTCGCGGTTGAGCGCGAAGAGCCGCGCGAGTTCGCTCTGTGCCCACGTCCCCTTGCGGCCGAGGGCCGCCAGCGCATCGCGCGCCGCGCCCTCGCGCACGACGATCGCGGCCAGCAGGATGAACTTGAGGGCTTCGGAACTCACCGTCGCCGTCGCTACCCCGGCCACGCCCCAGCGCACGACGAGCACCAGCAGCAGGTCGAGGGCGATGTGGACGAGGTTCGCGATGATCTCGACCACCAGGGCATGGCGAACCTTGCGTCGTCCGATCAGCCAGCCCACCAGCACGCAGTTCGCCAGCCACACCGGCCCCGCCCAGTAGCGCACCGCGACGTAGGTGCGGGCCGCCTCGCGCACCGGCCCCTCGGCGCCCAGCACGTCGAGGCCCAGCGGGATCGCGAGCGGCATGGCCATGAGCAGCACCGCGCCGATGCCGAGCGCCACCGCCATCGCGCGTGCCAGCGTCTCGCCCGCGTCGCCATCACCGCGTCCGCTACTTTGCGCGGTCAGCGCGACGGTGCTGGTGCGCAGGAAATTGAAGACGTTGAGCAGGCCCAGCATGAACTTGGCCCCCAGTTCGACTGCGCCTTGCGCGGGGGCGTCGCCGAGCCGTCCTATCGCCCACATGTCGGCAAGGCCGAACAGAGCGGTGGCCACGTTGGTCAGCATTGCGGGCAGGGCGATGGCCCAGAGCTGGCGGGCGGGAGAGGGCGGGGAGACGGTCACGGAACCAGGATCTAGCCAAGCGCACCCGCAGGGGCAAACGAACCGAAGAATCGCCGCTGCGATCAGGACATATTGTCCCACCTTCGCGAATCACTCCGGGAGCAGGATCGGCGGTTTTCCTAAGGGCACGTCATGTTGCAGTGCGATACCCGGCTGAAGGTGCAAGGAAAGCGCACGCAATGAGGGCTTGCCAAACCCGCGTAAATCAGGGAGATTGTTGAAAGTTGGTGGATCAGGCAGCTTCTGCTGCATCTGCGAAGAAATCGGCGCGCCGGAGTGATTTCTCATCCCCGGCGCGCTCTCTCCCAACACCGGTAAGGTTACATGAACCTTTCACCGACCACATTGCACAAGAATCCGGCTTTGGCAAAGCGGGAAATGCATTTCATGCTGCGCAGCATGCAATTTTTCCTTCGCCCATTTCCCGCGCGTTTCTGCGGTGTTGCATGTCCTGCGCTGTCATCCCGGCGATGATTGCGGGGTGCCTGTTGCGCATCGTCTCCTGCGATGATCCGATGGGGATCGAAGGAGAGAGGCATGACCCGAATGGGCACCGACACCGGCAAATTCGAGCAGAGTACCGGCCCGGCCATCTATCTTGATTCGCTCGAGTCGCAGGCGAGGCGGGTCCAAACTCCGTGCGGCGACGGGACGATGGCATGGCGAATCTGGGGCGAAGGGGCGCCGATTGTCCTTGCACATGGCGCGCAAGGGTCCTGGACGCACTGGGTCCGCAACATAGAGCGACTGTCTCGCCACCGGCGGCTGATCGTGCCCGACCTGCCGGGCCACGGGGATTCGGCCATGCCCGCGAGCAACGACCATGCAGGCATCTCGGCCGCGCTTGCCCGGGGATTGTCTGCGATCCTCGGCGCGGAAAAGATGCCTGCCGATTTGTGCGGCTTCTCGTTCGGCGGCGTCGCGCTGGCGCATCTGGCGGCGCTGCATCCGGGCACGGCGCGCAGGCTGGTGATCGTCGGCTGCGGCGGGCTGGGAACGCCGATGGGGCACCCGCGCCTCGGCCGGATCAGCGGTCTGGTGGGGGAGGAGCGCCGCGCCGCTCTCAAGGCCAATCTGCTCGGACTGATGCTCCATCACCCCGAGAGCGCCGACGACCTTGCGATTCACATGCTGCTGCCGACCGCCAAGGCTGCGCGGCTTCACGCACCGCCGCTGGTGCTTCCCGACAGACTGGTCAAAGTGCTTCCGGAGGTCCGCGTCGCTGTGGACGCAATCTGGGGCGCATTCGACCTGCCGCATCCCGACCCGGCCGCGCAGGAGGCAGTGCTGCGCACGGTGCAGCCCGAGGCCGAGTTCCGCGTCATCGAGGACGCCGGGCACTGGGCGATGTACGAGCGACCCGAAGCGTTCGAGGCGGCCTTGCTGGGCATTCTCGCAAGGCCGCCCCGCAAGGTGGGCTGACGGGTTACCAGACCAGCGGCAGGTGCTCCGGCCCGATGACGCCGCCGGGGCGGTATTCGATCCGCGTGCCCGGCTTCACCGAGAACGCCGGGATGCGCTTCAGCCATTCCTGCAGCGCGATCTTCACTTCCAGCCGGGCAAGGTGCGCGCCCATGCAGCTGTGGACGCCCACGGTGAAGGCCAGGATCGTCTTGCGGGGGCGGTCGAAGTCCACCTCCTTGGGATTCGGGAACACCTCGGGGTCGAAGTTGCAGGCGGGGAGGATGAAGGTGACGCGGTCGCCCTTCTTCATCTGCACGCCGCGCATCTCGTAGTCCTTGTCGAGGACCCGGCCCGAGAACGTCACCGACCAGCGGCGCAGCAGTTCCTCGACGATCTTGTCGATGTCCTGCGGGCGGCTGTGGATTTCGGCGAGCTTGTCCGGGTTCTCGGCAAGGTAGAGCCAGATATTGTTCAGCGTCGCGAACACAGTGTCGAGCCCGGCGATGAACAGGAAGCAGACGAAGCCGAAGATCTCCTTGTCCGACAGCGGCACGCCGTCCGGCGCGGAGTGTGCGATGCGGCTGACGACGCCGTCGTCGGGATTCGCCTTCTTCTCCTCGATCGCCTGGCGCAGATAGGCGGTGATCTTGCCCATCGTCTCGCCCATCACCGCACGGTCGTTCGAGTGGAGCAGCTTCATAGCCCAGTCCACGAACTCGTCGCGCATGTCCTGCGGCAGGCCCATGATGTCGAGGAACACCGTGACTGGCAGCGGGCGGCCGTAGTCCTCGGTGAACTCGCAAGTCTCCCCGGCGGCGACTTTCGCCTCTATCTCGTCGATCAGCCCGTTGGCGCGCTGGCGGATCTGTTCCTCCAGCTTGAGCACGCCCTGCGGGCTGAACACCGGATCGACGATGTTGCGGTACTTGCGGTGGTGCGGCGGGTCGATCTCGATCGGGATGAAGTAGAAATAGTCGTCCGGATCGCGCGGGAAGGGCGTGGCGCCCTCGTTCGAGAAGATGTCCGGGTGGCGCAGGCCGAACAGCGCGTCCTCATGCTTGATGAGGTGCCACATGTTCCCCATCGGGCTGACGTCGTAATAGATCGGCGGCTGCTTTTCATGCAGCGCGGCCATGAAGTCGTGCGGGTTCGCAAGGAAGTCCGGCCCGACGG
The DNA here is from genome assembly GCF_000293195.2 of Sphingomonas sp. LH128. Taxonomy (NCBI): domain Bacteria; kingdom Pseudomonadati; phylum Pseudomonadota; class Alphaproteobacteria; order Sphingomonadales; family Sphingomonadaceae; genus Sphingomonas; species Sphingomonas sp. LH128. The sequence continues at coordinate 5,814 of NZ_ALVC01000453.1, read as the reverse complement.
TGAGGCCCGACTGGCGGATCAGTTCGGGCGGAACGTGGGCGGGCACCTGGTCCATCCCGACATTGCGCGGGAAGCTGGGGGGCACGGGATTGGCGGCGTCGATAGGCATGGCGTCCTCTCCCTTCAGAACTGCGTTTCGGGCAGATGGATGACCAGCCCGTCGAGCGCGGAGGTGATCTCGATCTGGCACGAGAGTCGACTGCTCGGCCGAAGTTCGCCGGCTACGGCTTCGAGCAGTTCGGCCTCGGTGTCGGACGAGGGACCGCCCACCGTGTTGACCCAGTCCTCGTCCACGTAGCAATGGCAGGTCGCGCACGAAAGGCCGCCGCCGCATTCGCCGACGATGCCCTCGATGCCGTTGTACAGCGCCCCGCGCATGACGTTCTCGCCAAGCGGTATGTCAACGCGCGTCTGGTGCCCGTCGTGATCGACGTAAGTGATCTGCGGCATGGTTTCCTCTCTCGTTGCCCTGTGAGAACATTGTTCTCGTTCTTGTACGCCGTTGGCGGGGGGCAAGTCAATCGGGCTGGACCGAGGCCTCGCTCCGGCGTAGCGCAAGGGGGATGACCACCGCCTATCCCCCGCTGTTCACCGCGCCCGAAGCGCCTGAGGGTGACCGCACGCTCCTGTTGATCCGCACCGCCTATGACCTGCTCGACGAGGCCGGGTTGGAGGGGTTGACGATCCGCGCGGTGCTGGCGCGCGCAGGGCTGGCGCGGCGGGCGTTCTATGAACGGTTCCAGGGCAAGGACGACCTCGTGCTGGCGGTGTTCGACAGCTCGCTGCGGACGGCGGCACTGCAGTTCCGGGACATTACTGCGCGCTGCGAGGGGCCGGTGGAGGCACTGCGGGTGATCGTGACGGGGATCGTGGTCGGCCAGCTGGGACAGGACCGGTTGGGCGCGAACCGGCGCGGGGCGGCGCTCAGCCGGGAACACTTGCGGCTCGCCCAGACGCGGCAGGGAGAGTTGAACTCGGCGCTGGAGCCGCTGCTCGACCTGATCGCCGGGCATGTGGCGGACGGCATTTCCGGCGGGGCCTTCCGGCGGGCCGATCCGCAACTGCAGGCGCGGCTGGTCTACAACCTCGTATCGACCACCGTGCATACGGTGCTGCTGGCGGAGGAGGAGGGTATTCCCGACCGCACCGGGCGCGAGGAACTGGCGGGCGAATTGTGGGAGTTCTGCCGCCGGGCCTTGGCGGCGTGAGGTTCACCCAACCTTCGTCATTGCGAGCGTAGAGAAGCAATCCAGAGCGGCGTTCAACTGCCCTGGATTGCTTCGCTGCGCTCGCAATGACGAAATGTGGGAGGCGAAGGGAGGCGGGATTACCTTAATTGGTCATCGCCGGCATCGCCTTGCCGAACAGATAGCCCTGTCCTTGCGTGCAGCCTTCGTCGCGCAGGTACTCGCGCTCCATATCGCTTTCGATACCCTCGGCCGTCACGATCAGGCCGAGGCTGCGGCCGAGGCCGATCACCGCGCGGATGACGGCGCGTGAATTGGCTTCATGGTGCAGGTTCAGGATGAACGACTTGTCGATCTTGATCTTGGTGAAGGGGTAGTTGAGCAGGTAGCTCAGCGAGGAATAGCCGGTCCCGAAATCGTCGAGCGAGATGCCGATGCCGAAGGCGCGCAAGTTGCGGATGATCGCGGAAGGGCGCGGGCCTTTCTCCATCAGCACCGCCTCGGTGATCTCCAGTTCCAGACGCTCGGCGGCGAGGCCGGAGGTGGAGAGGGCGTTGATCACCGTGCTCAGCAGGTTGCCGTTGCGGAACTGCAGCGGCGAGACGTTGACCGCGACCTTGACCTGGTCCGGCCATTGCATCGCCGCGCTGCAGGCGCTGCCGAGCACGAAGCGGCCGATCTGGTCGATCAGGCCGATCTCCTCGGCGAGCGGCACGAAGACGTCGGGCGGCACCGCGCCGCGCTCGGGATGGTTCCAGCGCAGCAGCGCTTCGTAGCACTCGATCTGCCCGCTCTGGAGATCGACGATCGGCTGGTAGTGGACCGCCAGCCCCCCCTCGCGCACGGCGGCGCGCAAGTCGATCTCGAGGCGGTTCTTCTCCTGCGCGGCGGCGTCCATCCCGGCTTCGAAGCTGCGGCAGGTTCCGCGCCGCTCGCCCTTGGCAGCGTAGAGCGCAAGGTCGGCGTAGCGCAGCAACGTCTCGGGATCGCGGGTATCGTAAGGCGCGGAGGCGAAGCCGATCGTTGCGCCGATGTGGATCATGTGGCCCTGCACGAAGAAGGGCTCGGACAGGGTGGTGATGATCGACTTGGCGACCAGCTCCGCCTGAGTCAGGCTGGAGCGGCGGAAGATCAGCGCGAACTCGTCGCCGCCGATCCGGCACAGCAGGGCTTCGGGCGGGATAAGTTCGCGCATGCGCCGCGCCGCTTCGGTCAGCACGATGTCGCCGAAGTGGTGGCCGTAGGTGTCGTTGACCGGTTTGAAGTGGTCGAGATCGACCATCGCCAGCGTCACCGTTTCTTGCGCGCCTGCGTCAGTCAGGAGGTCGTTGAGGTACGTGCGGCAATGGGCGCGGTTGGCGAGGCCGGTCAGTTCGTCGTGGCGTGCCATGTGCGCCATGCGCTGCTCGATGCGGCGTCGTTCGGTGACGTCGAAGATCGAGACGATGGTGCCGGAAAAGCCCTCGAGGTCGGAGACGCGCGTGGCGATCACGGTCTCGATCGCGGTCCCGTCGCGCCGCAGCATCTTCCAGCTGTCGCCGGTGTCGGCGCGGTCGGTGACCAGCAGCTGCGCTGCGTGGGCGCGCGAAGTCGCGGGAAACAGGTCTCCGGCGGGCAGGTCCGCCATTTCTTGTGGGGTATAACCGAACAGGGCGCAGGCGGCCTCGTTGGCGGTGCGGATGCAGCCGCTTTCGGGGTCGTAGACGAACATCGCCAGCGGGTTGCGTTCGAACAGCAGGCGGAAGGCATCTTCCTTCTGCTTGAGGTCGGTGATGTCGACGCGCACGCCGATCGAGCCGCCGCTTTCGAGACGGCGTTCCTCGATCATGATGCAGCGGCCGTTCGACAGCCACTGCTCGTGGCGGTGCGAAGGCTGGCGCAGCAGTGCGAGGCGGCTGGCGAGCCATTCCTCCTCGCGCCCGGCTGCTTCGGGGTAGTCGCCCCGCGCGATGCCGATGCGCAGCGCGTCGCCCAGCTTGGCGCCGGGCACCAGCAGGTCGGCCGACTTCTCGTAGATCTGGGCGTACTGCTCGTTCCAGAGGATGTAGCGATCCTCCTCGTCAAGGAAGACGATGCCTTGCGGAATTGCCTCGATCACCTCGCGCAGCCGCGTCTCGGCGAGCGAGGCCGCCTGAAGCGCGGTGTCGAGCGAAGGCAGGTCTCCGCGCTCCGCGATGGCGAGCGCGAGTTCCTCGCCGGTTACGTCCTGTTTAAGCCCCAAATACAACGCAGATCCCCATCTGGTTTGGAGCAGGCTATGAGGCAGGTGGTTAATTTTCTGCCCTATGGCGACAAAGGTATGACGAAGCGGGGCGCGCAATTTCAAGGGTCTGGAGCATGAACTTTTGGTAACCGCGGGGCGCCGATCGCCCGGAATTCGGGCAGTCGGCTAACGCTGGAAGCGAACTTTCGCACTTCGTTGCATCCTTGATTCCGGTGACGTCGCAAGGCGCAGGTTAGGCCGATATGATTGACGCAAGCTGACCGGGCGCGTTCGCAGTTGCGCGAAGACGGCCGTTCATGTCCCCCCTCTTCGCTCCAATGCAAATGGCCCGCCGCACACGGGTGCGACGGGCCAAGCTTTCCTCCCCAGGAAAACTCTTGAGCTGCCTCAGCGGCGGATCGCGCTGCCGAGACGGTGATAGAGGTTGGAGTACTTGGACGAGATCGGATCGTCCTCGTGTGCCTTGAGATAGAAGACGACGGCTTCCTGAAGAAGCTTGAAATCCTCGTTCGAGAGCACCGCGCGAGCGCGGGTCGGTTCTGCGGTCATGGTGGTCATGCTATGTCCTTTCCTTGCTTGCTTATCGGGTTGCTGCCCCAAGTTGCCGGGGGACTGTCCCCCGGCTTCCTTCAAGTGTGGTGCGGCTCAGGCCGCGAACTGGTTCATCGTGTTGTGCGCGCCGCCGGCCTTCAGGGCGGCCTCGCCGGCGAAGTATTCCTTGTGGTCGTCGCCGAGGTCCGAGCCGGCCATGTTCTGGTGTTTCACGCAGGCGATGCCCTGGCGGATCTCCTCGCGCTGCACGCCCTTTACGTAGCCGAGCATCCCGGCGTCACCGAAGTATTCCTTGGCCAGATTGTCGGTCGACAGCGCGGCGGTGTGGTACGTCGGCAGGGTGATGAGGTGGTGGAAGATGCCCGCCTCGCGTGCCGCGTCCTTCTGGAAGGTGCGGATGCGCTCGTCGGCCTCTGCCGCCAGCTCGGTGGCGTCGTAGTCGATGCTCATCAGGCGCGCCCGGTCGAAGGCCGAGACGTCCTTGCCCGCCGCCTGCCAGGCATCGAAGACCTGCTGGCGGAAGTTGAGCGTCCAGTTGAAGCTGGGCGAGTTGTTGTAGACCAGCTTGGCGTTCGGGATCACCTCGCGGATGCGGCTGACCATCCCGCCGATCTGGCCGATGTGCGGCTTCTCGGTCTCGATCCACAGCAGGTCCGCGCCGTTCTGCAGGGCGTGGATACTGTCGAGCACGCAGCGGTCCTCGCCGGTTCCCGAACGGAACTGGTAGAGGTTGCTGGGCAGGCGCTTGGGACGAAGCAGCTTGCCGTCGCGGCTGATGAGAACGTCGCCGTGGCCCACCGTCTCGACTTCCTCGCAATCGAGGAAGGCGTTGTACTGGTCGCCGATGTCGCCCGCTTCACGGGTGAAGGCGATCTGCTTGGTGAGGCCGGCGCCGAGCGAGTCGGTGCGCGCCACGATCAGACCCTCGTCGACGCCCAGTTCCATGAAGGCGTAGCGGACCGCCCGGATCTTCGCGATGAAGTCCTCGTGCGGCACGGTGACCTTGCCGTCCTGGTGGCCGCACTGCTTTTCGTCCGAAACCTGGTTCTCGATCTGGATGCAGCAGGCGCCCGCCTCGATGAACTTCTTGGCGAGGAGGTAAGTCGCCTCCGCATTGCCGAAGCCCGCGTCGATGTCGGCGACGATCGGCACCACATGCGTCTCGTAGGCGTCGATGGCGTGCTCGATGCGCTTGGCCTCGACCTCGTCACCGCCCTCGCGGGCCTTGTCGAGATCGCGGAACAGGCCGCCCAGTTCGCGTGCGTCAGCCTGACGCAGGAAAGTGTACAGTTCCTCGATCAGCGCCGGAACGCTGGTCTTTTCGTGCATCGACTGGTCGGGCAGGGGGCCGAACTCACTGCGAAGCGCCGCGACCATCCAGCCCGAGAGGTACAGGTAGCGCCCCTTGGTGGTGCCGAAGTGCTTCTTGATGGAGATCATCTTCTGCTGGCCGATGAAGCCATGCCAGCAGCCCAGCGACTGCGTGTAGTTGGCGGGGTCGAGATCGTAGGCCGCCATGTCCTCGCGCATGATGCGCGCGGTGTAGCGGGCGATGTCGAGGCCGGTCTGGAAGCGGTTCTGCAGGCGCATGCGGGCGACCGATTCGGCCTCGATCCCGTTCCATTGGGGCTCGGTGCCGATCGTATTACCGGCTTCGATGATCTTGCTCTGGTAGGTCACGCTTCAGTTCCTCTTCGCGGATGCGATTGCTTTCGATGGAGCCGAGGTAGTCGCGGTGACGGCGCGGCGGAATGCCTTGCGAGGTGCTGTTGTCAAACTTTACAGATGTTCCTTGTAAAGTTGTGTGGTAGTTACAAAACGGTTGTAAAGGCCACCCGTCATCCCAGCGAA
>NZ_ALVC01000452.1:0-1914 GCF_000293195.2 Sphingomonas sp. LH128 | reverse complement strand
GTGGCCTCCGAAGCGTTGCAGCAAGTGTGATCTGAACTTGATTGAAGGCGACGCATGACTGCTATGGGGCGTCTGCCGACCGGCAGGAAATCTCCTCGGTCGGCGATGCGCCAGGTCGAAGGCGACGGGCAGCTATCCGCCGATCTGAGCCGGTGAGCCGCCTTTCCGCTACCGTTTAGAGTTTCGGACGCCGAGAGGCGTCGGAAAGTCGGCGGTGCCCGAACCCGCGGGCCCCGCGCGATGGTCTATGGGGATTTCGACTTTGGGCGGCTCTGGGCGGTGGCGGGCGCGGCGGATAAGCGGACGTATTTGAAAGCGGAGGGTCTGCTTTCCGGCGGTCGCGAAGGTCGCTCACGGTCGGACGGTCCGCTTTCGGGCAGTTGGCGTCCGCTTTTTGACAGGCGGGAAGCAGACTCCGGCCTTCCCGGGAGCGTGGTCGTCACGGGGTCTGTCGATGATGTGCCGTGCCGGGTCACGACGCCTGTCTCTCGGATGATGCTGCGAAGCATGGAGGCGCGCGAGGCTGGTACCGGCGTTCCAGGATCTCGATGACGATCATGCGTCCACCGCAGCACGAGCACGGCGGCCGGGCATCTGGCGGTTCGGCGGGCATGTCATCGCCAGCAGGCGGCGCGATCGCGAGCAGTTGGCGGGCCCGTTCGAGACTGTCCTTGCGCATACCGCTGGCGAGCAGGCCATAATGGCGGATGCGGTGAAAGCCCTTGGGCAAGTCGTGGAGCAGGAAGCGGCGGATGAACTCGTCGGCACCAAGCGTCATCACCTGCTGCCGGTCGGCGCCGCCGCGGCGATAGTCCTTGTAGCGGAAGGTGACGCCGTCCTCGTCGAAGCGGAGAAGGCGGCTGTTCGAGATGGCGACGCGGTGAGTGTAGCGCGACAGATAGGCGAGGACCGCTTCGGGCCCGGCGAATGGCGGCTTGGCATAGACCACCCAGCGCTTTTTGCGGACCGGCGACAGGTGGCGCAGGAATGCGCGCCGTTCGGCGAGATGCGCCATGCTGCCGAAGAAGGCGAGCTGGCCAGCATCGTAGAGCGCGAGCAGTCGTGTGAGGAACAGGCGGCGGAACAGCGCGCCGAGCACGCGTACCGGCAACAGGAACGCCGGACGCGCCGAGACCCAGCGCGTGCCGTCTAGCGCGATGCCGCCGCCGGGGACAATCATGTGGATGTGCGGGTGGTGGGTCAGCGCCGAGCCCCAGGTGTGGAGCACGGCGGTGATGCCGATCCGTGCGCCGAGATGCTTCGGGTCCGCAGCGATGATCTGCATCGTCTCCGACGCCGCGCGGAACAGCAGATCGTAGATCAGCGCCTTGTTATGGAAGGCGATGGCGCCGACCTCGGCCGGCAGGGTGAAGACCACGTGGAAGTAGCCGATCGGCAGCAGGTCGGCCTCGCGGTCGGCGAGCCAGGTGCGCGCGGCAGCGCCCTGGCACTTGGGACAGTGCCGGTTGCGACAGCTGTTATAGGCGACACGCCAATGGCCACAGTCCTCGCAGGCCTCGACGTGGCCGCCCATTGCCGCCGTGCGACACTGTTCGATCGCCGACATGATCTTGAGCTGGTGCAGGCTCAGATGCCCGACATGGGCCAACCGATACGCCGGCCCTGCCGTTCGGAAGATATCGGCGACCTCGATGGAGGTGCGCACCTCGCCTCAACCGTCGGGCGTTCCCCCGCTCGGGATCATCAGCCGGTCGAGCGGACTGGTCACCGCGCGCATCGTCTTGGTCGCTACCTGGGTGTAAAAGGCGGTGGTGTTGAGCTTGGCGTGACCGAGCAGCGCCTGGATGACGCGGATATCGACACCGTCTTCGAGCAAGTGCGTGGCGAAGCTATGCCGCAGGGTATGCGGGCCGACCCGCTTGGCGATATCGGCTGCCTCGGCCGCCTCGACGA
>NZ_ALVC01000451.1:0-10698 GCF_000293195.2 Sphingomonas sp. LH128 | reverse complement strand
CGCCCACCCCGCTGCGACTAGGGCCTGCGGCCCAAGTCTCGCTCCCCTCCCGCAAGCGGGAGGGGAAGGGCAGCACGGCGAACGCCCTCCCGCAAGCGGGAGGGCCGGGAGGCTTGGCGGTTTACCGCCTAGCCGGACGGGGTGGGCACAGCGCCACTCCCCAAACCTCAAGGCATACGCATGACCGACACCTTCCCTCGCGCCCGCACCGCCATCGCCGGCCTCGCCACCTTCGGCATCGGCGAGACGCCCGGATACAGTTCGATGGAACTGACCGCGCAGGCCGCCCTCCTCGCCGTCGCCGATGCCGGGCTGACGCTGGCTGACGTCGATGCCCTGTTCATCTGCCAGCCCGATGACTTCTTCGCAGGGCTCTCCTTCGCCGAATACCTCGGCCTGCAGCCGCGCTATACCGACAACAACCGTACCGGCGGCTCGGCCTTCATGAGCCACATGGCAGTGGCGGCGATGATGCTGGAGGCGGGCTACATCGACTGCGCGCTGATCGCCTACGGCTCCAACCAGCGCAGCAACGGCGGCAAGCTGGCGACGAAGATCACCAATAATCAGTGGGATGCGCCTTATGCGCCCATATTCCCGCTAACCGGCTATGCGCTGGCGGCAGCGCGTCACATGCACGAATACGGCACCACCCGCGAAGACCTCGCCGCCGTGGCGCTGGCCGCAAGGGCCTGGGCGCAGACCAACCCCGAGGCTTTCGCCAAAGGCCCGCTCACACTGGAGGAGTGCCTCTCCGCCCGCATGATCAGCACCCCGATCTCGGTGCGCGACTGCTGCCTCGTCACCGACGGCGCCGCGGCGATCGTGATGACCCGCACCTCCCGCGCCCGCGATCTTGCGAAACCGGCCGTGCCGCTGCTGGGCGCGGCTGCTGCGACGTGGTGGAACTCGATCGCGCAGGCCAAGGACGTGACCGTCACCGCCGCCAGGGAGTCCGGCGCGCGCGCGATGGCGATGGCGGGAGTCTCTCCCTCCGACATCCGCACCGCGCAGCTTTACGACGCGTTCACGATCAACACGATCCTGTTCCTCGAGGACCTCGGTTTCTGCCCCAAGGGCGAAGGCGGCCGCTTCGTGAGCAGCGGCGCCATCGCACCGGGCGGCAGTCTGCCGGTGAACACCAACGGCGGCGGCCTCTCGTGCTGCCACCCGGGGATGTACGGCCTCTTCGCGGTGATCGAGGCCGCGCGCCAGATCCGGGGCGAGGCGGCGAACCAGCTTTCCGGCGTGGATGTGGCGCTGGCGCACGGCAACGGCGGCACCCTGTCGAGTCAGGCGACGGTGGTGCTGGGAAGCCTGGCTACCTTATAAGTCGGAATGCGTCGTCGTCCCGGACTTGATCCGGGACCGCTGGCCGTGAACAGCCCACCTCGCGGCGCGCGCAGCAAAGTCGCACCTAAAGACAGCCACCGGTCCCGGATCAAGTCCGGGACGACGGGGGCCTTACCCGCCGATCTTCTTCATTCGCACCGCGACGCCGCCCTTGAACAGCGCGAGGACCCGACCCTGCACCGGCTGGCGGTCGAACGGGGTGTTGCCTGCGGCTGCGGCCATCTTGTCCGAATTTACGATCCACGGCCGCTCGGGATCGAGCACGGCGATGTCGGCTTCGGCGCCGACCGCCAAGCTGCCTGCGTTCACGCCCAGCAGCTTCGCCGGGTTGGCGGCGATCAGTTCAAAAGCGCGGGCCATGTCGATCACGCCGTCGCGCACGAGGCTCATCGTCAGCGGGAGCAGCGTCTCCGCGCCCGCCATGCCGGGGGCCGAATCGCTGAACGGCAGGCGCTTGTCCTCCGGTCCGCGCGGATCGTGGCCCGAGGCGATCACATCGATGGTGCCATCGGCGATGGCGGCGACCACCGCCTTGCGATCCGCCTCGCAGCGCAGCGCGGGCGAGAGGTGGGTGAAAGTGCGGAACGCCCCGATCGAAAGGTCGGAAAGCATGAAGTAGGCCGGGCTCACCCCCGCCGTCACCTTCTGCCCGCGCGCCTTGGCCGCGCGCACCAGTTCCAGCCCGGCGGCGGTCGTGACGTTGCGGAAGTGGATCGCGGCATTGGCCATCTCGGCGAGCGCGATGTCGCGGGCGATGGCCAGCGCTTCGGCCTGCGCAGGTGCGCTGGGGAGGCCCAGACGGGTCGCCATCTCGCCCGCCGTGGCGACGGCATTGCCGACGATCCCGGCGTCCTCGGCGTGGGCGATGACGACCATGCCCAGCATCCCGGTGTACTGCAGCAAGCGCAGCATCGTGCCCGAATCGCCGATCCAGCGCCGCCCGGTGCAGACCGCGCGCGCACCGGCATCGCGCATCATCGCGATCTCGGCGAGCGCCTTGCCCTCCAGCCCCTGCGTCGCGGCGGCGAGCGGATGGACCCAGAAGTCCGGCTTGCCCGACTGCGCCGCGAACCGCACCCGCGCCGAGACGTCGAGCGGCGGGTTCTGGTCGGGCATCAGCGCGGCGCGGGTGATGCCGCCGAAGTGGAACGCGGGCTTGTCGATCGCGAAAACGCCGATGTCGACGAGGCCCGGCGCCACGATCTGGCCGCGCGCGTCATGCACGGTGTCGCCGTCCTGCGGGGTGACGTCCGCGCCGATCGCGGTGATGAACCCGCCCTCGCAGCGCACGGCGCCGTTCTGGATCGAACCGTCGGCCAGCAGCAGGCGGCCGCCCGTGACGGTCAGGGGTGCGTGAAGACTCATGCCCAGCCCTCCATCTTGCGGCCTTTTCGGGTGAGGACATCGAGGCAGGCCATGCGGATCGCCACGCCCATTTCCACCTGCGTGGTGATCATCGAGCGCTCCACATGGTCGGCGACGTTGCTGTCGATCTCGATCCCGCGGTTCATCGGGCCGGGGTGCATGACCAGCGCGTTCGATTCGGCCAGTTCCAGCCGGTCGAGCGTCAGCCCGTAGAGGTGGCGATATTCGCGCGGGGAGGGGATGAACTGGCCTTCCATGCGCTCCATCTGCAGGCGCAACATCATGACGACGTCGGCGCCCTTCAGCGCCGCGTCGAAGTCGTGGAACACCGTCACGCCCATCTGCTCGATGTCGGCGGGCATCAGCGCGGGCGGCGCGCAGACGCGTACCTCGGCGCCGAGCGAGGCAAGACACAGGATGTTCGAGCGCGCCACGCGGCTGTGCAGGATGTCGCCGCAGATCGTCACGCGCAGCCCGTTGAAGGCGCGCTTGGCCTGCCGGATCGTCAGCGCATCGAGCAGCGCCTGGGTCGGGTGCTCGTGCTGGCCGTCACCGGCGTTGAGCACCGGGCAGTCCACCTTGTCGGCGATCAACTGCACCGCGCCCGAGGAGGCATGGCGGATGACGATGGCGTCGGCGCGCATGGCGTTGAGCGTCATCGCCGTGTCGATCAGCGTCTCGCCCTTCTTCACGCTGGAGGTGGCGACCGCCATGTTCACGACGTCGGCGCCGAGGCGCTTGCCCGCGATCTCGAAGCTCAGGAGTGTGCGCGTCGAGTTCTCGAAGAAGGCGTTGATGATGGTCATGCCGGAAAGCAGCTCGACCCGCTTCTGCGCGCCCCGGTTCATTTCGACCCACTGTTCCGCCTCGTCGAGCAGGAACCAGATCTGGTGCGGGGCTAGCCCTGCGATGCCCGTGAGGCCGCGATGCGGAAAGGCGAGAGCGCCTGCCGGATAGGTGTATTCTGGAGGTGTCATTAAAGACCACGCCATAGGCGGGGAGCCGGGGGTGAGCAAGGGCGATCCCGCCATTCCTCCCCCGATGAGAAAAGGAATGGAACCGCTTTGGTGCCCGCCCCTTTCCCATTCCGCACCGCAGCAGGTAAGGCTGCATGCGAAAGGCAGGTCGTTACATGAGATTCGCGCGCAAGGTCTGGAAGTTGCTGGTCGCCGTGAAGGATGCGCTGGCGCTGCTGTTCCTGCTGGCTTTCTTCGGGGTGATCTACGCCGCGCTCTCGGCGCGGCCGGTCGGCGGCAAGGTGGAGAACGGGGCGCTGCTGCTCGAACTCGACGGCACCGTGGTCGAGGAGAAGAGCAAGGTCGATCCGCTCCAGCTGCTGACGTCCGGCGGCGAGCAGGTCCATGAATTCCAGGCCCGCGATGTCGAGCGGGCGCTGCGGCTGGCGGCGAGCGACAAGCGGATCAAGGCGGTCGTCCTCGACCTCTCGCGCTTCATGGGCGGGCGCTATGTGCACCTGCATGATATCGGCGCGGCCATCGACGAAGTGCGCAAGGCGGGCAAGCCGGTGCTGACTTTCGCCAATCTCTATGCCGACGACGGCGTGCAGCTGGCGGCCCACGCCAGCGAGGCCTGGGTTGATCCCATGGGCGGCGCCTTCGTGGCGGGCCCGGGCGGCAACCTGCAGTTCTACAAGGGCCTTTTCGACAAGTACGGGGTCAACGCGCATGTCTACCGCGTCGGCACCTACAAGTCGGCGGTCGAGCCCTACATGCGCACCGACCTTTCGCCCGAGGCGCGCGAGGACTTCAAGCTGATCCTCGATTCGCAGTGGAACGCCCTGCGCGCCGAGATCGCGAAGGTGCGGCCCAAAGCGCAGCTCGATCGCATGGTCGCGGACCCGGTCGGCTGGAACAAGGCCCACGGCAACGACATGGCCGAGGCCGCGAAGGCGGCGGGCCTGATCGACCGCATCGGCGACCAGACCGAGTTCGAGGCCCGCGTCGAGAAGCTGGTGGGCGAAACCACGATCGGCCATTCGGACAAGGACGCGCCGGACTACGCGCATACCGGGCTGGCGACCTGGCTGGCGGCGAACCCGGTGAAGGGGGAGGGCGCCAAGATCGGCGTCGTCACCATCGCCGGAGAGATCGTCGACGGTGAGGCCGGTCCCGGCACGGCGGGCGGCGACCGCATCGCCGCGCTGCTCGACGAGAACCGCGAGGAGGGCATGAAGGCGCTCGTCGTCAGGATCGATTCGCCGGGAGGCTCGGTCATGGCGTCGGAGCGTATCCGCCGCGCGATCCAGCGCTGGCGCGATGCCAAGATCCCGGTCGTGGTGTCGATGGGCACGATGGCGGCGAGCGGCGGCTACTGGGTCTCCACGCCCGGCCAGCGGGTGTTCGCGGAACCCGCGACGATCACCGGCTCGATCGGCGTCTTCGCCTTCGTGCCCAGCTTCGAGAAAACGCTGGCGGACTTCGGCGTGACCAGCGATGGGGTGCGCTCCACGCCGCTGGCCGGGCAGCCTGATATCCTCGGCGGCTTCACGCCGGAGGTGGAGGCGATGCTGCAGGGCTCGGTCGAGAGCATCTACGGCAAGTTCCTCGGCATCGTCGGCAAGGCGCGCGGCAAGACGCCGCAGCAGGTCGACGCGATCGCGCAGGGGCGCGTGTGGCCAGGTGCGGACGGGCAGCGGCTCGGCCTCGTCGACCAGATGGGCGGGCTGGACGATGCGCTCGCCTATGCCGCGAAGCTGGGCGGCGTGGGCAACGGCAAGTGGCAGGCAGTCTATCTGGAGGAACCGGAGGATTCGTTCAGCGCCTTCGTGCAGAGCATGACGTCCGGTTCGCAGGAGCAGGCGGCAGCCTACGACTTCGCCGGGCTAGTGGCGCAGCGCCAGCGGCTGCAGATGGCGCAGGCGGTGGCGCGGCTCGACGGTGTGCTGGGCGCGCAGGGCGTGCAGGCATACTGCCTCGCGTGCGCAGCCGGGCCTGATTATCGCGCGGTGGCAAAGCCGGTCGGCGGGGGTTCGACCGTGGCGATGCTCGCGCGGCTGGCGGGATGGAAGTAGGCTGACAGGGCGGCGCGCGGCCCTTCGACAAGCTCAGGGCGAGCGGGGTCGAGGTAGTTCGCTTTCCTCTCCCCGCTCATGCTGAGCCTGTCGAAGCACGAGCGGAAGCACCCGCCCATCGTCATTGCGAGCGAAGCGAAGCAATCCAGGGCCATATAAACCGCCCTGGATTGCTTCGCTTCGCTCGCAATGACGAGATGAGGGTCAATCCGGCGGCGGCAGTTCCACCGGCGCCTCATCGGGCTGGTCGAAGTCCGGCCCTTGCGGCGGTGTCTCATCCGGACCGCCGGGAACGCCGGGGTCGTTTCCGGGCGTCGGGATTTCCGCAGGCGTGTCGCCGGGGCTGTAGACGGGTGGCTGGGTGGCCATGGTGATCTCGCTCCTCTCGCCCCCTCGCACACATAACCCGGCGTGGCGGCGATCCGTTCCGTGACACCATAGCGACTCGTCGCACTTGCCCTTTTCTCCGGCTGCCATTAATGGCCCGTCCCTTGAGTTTCAGGCTACACTCATGCGGGCGTGGCGGAATTGGTAGACGCGCTGGTTTTAGGTACCAGTATCGAAAGATGTGGGGGTTCGAGTCCCTTCGCCCGCACCAATCCGTCACCTGTGCGAGGGTAGGCCACGGTAATGCTGGCCGAGAGGCCCTTTGGATTGCACAGGAAGGCATCGAAATGCAGATTGTCGAGACGACCAACGAGGGCCTGAAGCGCGCCTACACGGTCACCATCCCCGCCGCCACCATCACCTCCAAGGTCGAGGGTGAGGTCAAGAAGATCGCTCCGCAGGTGCGCATGCCCGGCTTCCGCGCCGGCAAGGTTCCCGCGAACCTCGTCAAGAAACTGCACGGCCCGGCGATCCACCAGGAAGCGCTGAACACCTCGATCCGTGAAGCCATGGACAAGCTGGTGGCCGACAACGCCCTGCGCCCGGCGATGAACCCCGACGTCAAGCTGACCGACGGCTACGAAGAGGGCAAGGACGCCGAGCTGACCGTCAGCCTCGAAATCCTGCCGACCATCGCGGCGCCCTCGCTCGACGGCCTGAAGCTCGACAAGCTGACCGTGCCCGTCTCGGATGAAGCCGTGACCGAAGCGGTCGCGAACATCGCCAAGCAGCAGCAGCGCTTCGAGACCAAGGACGGTGAGGCCGCCGAGGGCGATCAGGTCATCATCGACTTCACCGGCAAGCTCGACGGCGTCGAGTTCGACGGCGGCAAGGCCGAGAAGGCCCCGCTGGTGATCGGCGCCGATCGCTTCATCCCGGGCTTCGAAGAGCAGCTCAAGGGCATCAAGGCCGGTGACGAGCGCACCATCACCGTGACCTTCCCCGAGGACTACCCGGCGGAGAACCTGGCCGGCAAGGAAACCACCTTCGACATCGTCGCGCACGAAGTGAAGGCGCCTGCCGAATCGAAGCTCGACGACGACTTCGCCAAGGAACTGGGTCTTGAGAGCCTGGAGCAGCTCACCGGCCTGCTGCGCGGCCAGCTGGAGCAGGAAACTGCCGGCCTGACCCGCACCGCGATGAAGCGCTCGCTGCTCGACCAGCTGGCCGCCGGCCATGACTTCGAAGTGCCGCCGACCATGGTGGAAGCCGAATTCTCGCAGATCTGGCAGCAGCTGATCCAGGAAGCGCAGAACGAGGAAGACCCGGCCGCCGCGCTCGAAGAGATCGAAGCCGAGAAGGACGACTACCGCAAGATCGCCGAGCGCCGCGTGCGTCTGGGCCTGCTCCTGTCGGAAATCGGCCAGGCCAACGGCGTCGAAGTGACCAGCCAAGAAATGGGCATGCTGATGCAGCAGGCTGCGCAGCAGTACCGCCCGGAAGACCGCCAGCGCTTCTTCGAATACGTCCAGCAGGACCCGATGATGGCCGCCCAGCTGCGCGCTCCGCTCTATGAGGACAAGGTCGTCGACTTCCTCATCGAGAAGGCCGAAGTCACCGAGCGCGAAGTGACCCGCGACGAGCTGCAGGCCGCGATCGAAGCCGACGCCGACGGCGAGAAGCCCGCTGCCGAGGCGAAGCCGAAGAAGGCTCCCGCCAAGAAGGCTGCCAAGAAGGACGAAGCGGAAGCCGCTCCGGCTGACGAAGCTGCCGCCGAGGAAAAGCCGAAGAAGGCTCCGGCCAAGAAGGCTGCCGCCAAGAAGGACGACGCTGAAGAGGCTCCGGCCGACGAAGCCAAGCCCGCCAAGAAGGCGCCGGCTAAGAAGAAGGCCGCTGCCAAGGAGGACTGATCCCTCCCTTGCGGTTCGACCGATAACCAAAAAGCCCCGGTGCAGCGATGCACCGGGGCTTTTTGTGTTTGGACGCGGGGCCTTCGACAAGCTCAGGCTGAGCGGGATCGAGGGCAAACAGGCGAAGGAAAACCCAAACCCCGCTCAGGCTGAGCTTGTCGAAGCCCGCCCGCGGCTTTGGGCCATCCTCAATCCCCGATCTTTCCGAACGGCACCAGCTTGCGCGCCAGTTCCGCCGCCGCCTTGCCGTTGTTCGCCCGCAGTGAGGGCAGGACCGAGAGCGCCGCGCGCTTCATCAGGGCATCGAGGGGGGTCGCCGCCTGCCCGGTCGCGGCGGCTTCGGCCCAGCGCCTTGCCTGTGCGATGTCGCTCGGGTCGTTGCGGATCTGCAGCAGCGCGGCGAGGCCGGGGTAGAACGCCCGGTCGCCGCCGAGCGCAACGGCTTTCGCCAGCGCGGTTTCTCCGGCCGAGACCCGCGCGCCCAGCGCCGTGCGGGCCAGGAACCCGCCGAGTTCATCCACCGCGCCGAGGTGCCATCCGGCGATCACGATCTGCGCCTCTGGATCGCGCGGGTTGGCCGCCGCCAGCTTCTGGAACACGTCGAGCGAGGCCCGCACGTCCGAGCGGCTGCGGGTCAGCTTGCCGCGATAGCCGATGGCGATGGCCCGCTGCAGCGTCGCCTCATGATCGTTCGGCCGCGCGGCGAGGATGCGATCCGAAGCGGTGATCGCCTGCGCGACCAGCTTGAGCGCCTGCGGTTTGGTGGCAGTCTGGAAAGCGGCGGTCGTGAGCAGTTCGCGGGGCGTGTCGGCCAATGCCGCAGCCGGAGCCATGGAAACGATTGCACTGAGGGCTAGCAACGAAGTTCGGTACACAGGGTCTCCTGCGAGGCTGGAACTGGGCAAGATGGCCGAGAGCGAGGGCGCCCGCCAGTCCCTATCGTCGCGGCGCGCATCCCGATCGTCCCGTTTTCGGTCTATTGCGCCCAGTTGCGCAAGGCTGGAGCGGTCAGTGTGGCACTGCGCGACCGTTCGTAGCCGGCGCCGATGCGCAGCACTTTGGCATCGTCCCATTTCCCGGCCATGAACGAAATTCCCACCGGCAATCCCTCGACCGTGCCCATCGGCACCGAGAGGTGCGGATAGCCCGCGATGGCTGCCAGCGATCCGGCACCGACGTCGACGAAATTGTCGCCCAGCACCGGATCGATCGGCCAGGCCGGGCTGGTGGTGGGAGCGACGAGGACATCGACGTCGTACTTTCTCAGAAGCGCGTCGATCCCCTCGGTCCCCGCGAGGCGCTGGGCATCGGCGCGGGCCTTGGCGTAGGCGGCGGGATCGGTGGTCGTCAGCGCCTTCTCGAAAGTCTGTTGCCCGTACCAGCGCAGTTCTTCCGCGGCGTGTGCCTTGTTGAAGGCGATCAGCCCGGCAAGGTCGCGCGCGGGTGCCGGGCGGGGCAGGTCGCCTAGGTAGGCGTCGATGCCCACCCGGAACTCGTGCAGCATGATCGTGAATTCGGCCTCACCGAGCCGCTCGTCGGGCTCGAAATCGATCTCCACCACTTGCGCCCCGGCGCGCTTCATGTCGGCGAGCGCGGCATCGAACAGCGCGGTGAGCGCCGACATGTGTCCGGCCTGACGGCGCAGCACGCCTACGCGCACGGCCCTCAGGCTGACCCTGCCCAAACCGACGGTGAAGTCCGGCTTGTGCCGGTCGGCATCGGCGGTGGCCGGATCGGCGGGGTCGCTGCCGGCCATTGCGTTGAGCAGCAGCGCGGCGTCGGCGACGCTGGTGGTCATCGGCCCGGCGGTATCCTGGCTCGAACTGATCGGCACCACGTAGGTGCGGCTGACCAGCCCGACGGTCGGCTTGAAGCCGACGATCCCCATCACCGAGGCGGGGCAGGTGATCGAGCCGTCGGTCTCGGTGCCGATCGCCGCCCACGCCATGCCCGCCGCCACCGCCGCGCCGCTGCCCGAGGACGAGCCGCAGGGGCTGCGGTCGAGCGCGTAAGGGTTCTTCGTCTGCCCGCCCACCGCGCTCCAGCCGCTGGAGGAGTGCTCGCCGCGAAAGTTCGCCCATTCGGAGAGGTTGGTCTTGCCCAGGATGACCGCGCCCGCCTTGCGCAGCTTCGCCACCAGCGGTGCGTCGCGTCCCGTGGCGTTGTCCTTCAGGGCGAGGCTGCCCGCGGTCGTGGGCATGTCGCGCGTCTCGATGTTGTCCTTGATCAGCACCGCGCGCCCGGCGAGTGGGCCTTTGTTCTTGATGGCCAGCGATTCCGGCGGGGCTACGGCTACGACCGCATGGATCGCCGGGCCGCTGTCGTCGATCGCCTCGATCCGCTTGAGGTAGGTTTCGGGCGTCTCCTGCGCGGCGACGGGAAGCGAAGACGCGGCGAGAAGGCCGAGGGCGAGGATGAAGGGGCGGTTCACGTAAAAGGCTCCGGCGGGGTGGAGCGCAGCACGATGGCCGAAGCGGCGTCGCGGTTCCAGCGCCCATTGCGGGTTTTTCGATGCGGGCGACGGGGGGGCGGGATGACGGCAAGGGGTGGCAAGCGGACGGTGTTGGACTTAATCTGAACCAATGGCGCGTCCGGGGAGGTATGGGTTGAGGCGAGACCGAAGGCTTCTGGTAGCACTGATCTTATTTGGCATTGCCCTTGGTGCTGGACTTGTCCAAGCATGGATCATCCGACTGTACATTACTGCGGCGG
>NZ_ALVC01000450.1:0-1292 GCF_000293195.2 Sphingomonas sp. LH128 | reverse complement strand
CGGCGACAGGTAGAAATCGATCGTGTCGCCCCGCTTGTCGACTGCCCGGTACAGGTAGGTCCACTTGCCCCGCACCTTGACGTAGGTTTCATCCAGGCGCCAGCTCGGATCAAAGCCACGCCGCCAGAACCAGCGCAGCCGCTTCTCCATCTCCGGGGCGTAGCACTGGACCCAGCGATAGATCGTCGTATGGTCGACCGAAATGCCGCGTTCCGCCAGCATTTCCTCAAGGTCGCGATAGCTGATCGGATAGCGACAATACCAGCGCACCGCCCACAGGATCACATCACCCTGGAAATGGCGCCACTTGAAATCCGTCATCGTTCCGTCCGTCCAATCTCCGCCAAGCATGCTCAAGCTTCACGATTTTTGCAACAGAGCCTGACGTTGAATGTCTGTTACGAAGCGGGTCCCTGTGGGTATGGATTGCATCGACTGCTGACAAAGCTGGGACAGAATTGCATCGTCATCGCCCCCTCAATGATGCCGCGACGCCCGGGCGACCATGTGAAGACGGACCGACGTGACGCAATGACACTGGCGCGGCTTCTACGTGCCGGCGAACTCACCGCGATCTGGGTGCCGGACGAAGCGCATGAGGCGGTACGCGATCTCATCTGCGCTCGGCGAAATGCGCAGGACGATGCCATCGGGGCTAAGCAAACGGTGCGCAGCTTCCTGTTACGATATGATCGTCGTTTTGGCGGCAAGGCAGCCTGGACAAAGATGTACTGGCGGTGGCTGTCCGAGCAGCGGTTCGATTTTCCCCATCAGCAACTGGCATTCGAGGAGATGCAGAAGCGGGTGCTGGAGGCGCAGGCGCGAGTGGGACGGCTCGAGACGGCATTGGCCGAAGCGGTGGATGCATGGTGTTTTGCACCGCTGGTTCGCAATCTACAGGCCCTGCGCGGTATCAGGCTGGTCAGCGCCGCGACGCTGGTGGCCGAGGTTGGCGATCTCACCCGTTTCGACAATCCCAAGCAGTTGATGGCGTATGTCGGTCTGGTGCCGTCCGAGCACTCCAGCGGTGCCCGGACCAAGCGAGGCCGGATCACGCGCGCGGGCAACGCGCAGGCACGGACCATGCTGATCGAGGCTGGCTGGTCGTATCGACTGCCCGCCCGCGAGGCGCGACGCTATCGTGAGCGGGTCAGCGGGTTGCCCGAGGATATCCAGGAGATTGGGTGGAAGGCACAGGTTCGCCTGTGTCAGCGCTATCGGCGCCTGGCAGCTGTCGGCAAGCCGCAGCCGAAGGTGACCACTGCGATCGCGCGTGAACTGGTCGGCTATGC
>NZ_ALVC01000449.1:0-56684 GCF_000293195.2 Sphingomonas sp. LH128 | reverse complement strand
GAGCACGGCCTCGATCGCGCTGCGCACGCTCCATCCGGCAAGGATGCCGACGAGTTCCAGCAGCAGCATGCGGGCGACGAGGATCAGCAGAGGGGCGCTCCACCAGCCGCTCCGGCCGAGGTCGTGGAAGCGGCGGATCGACAGGGCGAACAGGGGCAGAGCGACCTTCACCTGTACGCCCAGCATGACGGCGCGCAGGACAGGGCTGGGATCGAGCCAACTCGTCGCCAGGGCCAGCACTGCGACCGGGATCTGCGAAATCAGGATGTAGGTGACGAACTCGCGGCGGTCGGCCTTGCCGCGAAAGTCCAGGGAGCGGGCGACACTGCGGCCAGCCTGCCGGAAATAGGTGATCATCGCCGCATTTCCGGTTTTGTGGGGGTGAGTGTCAATCGAAATTCCATGCCCGTTCGCCGTGGGTGGCGCCGTCCAGCCCTTCGCGCTCGGCATCCTCCGACACGCGCATGGGGAACGCCAGTGAGGCCATGAGCGCGAGGATCACCGTGCCGACGAGCGACCATACCGCGACCACCAGCACGCCGATCCCCTGCGCCGCCAGTTGCGCGACCGGGTTCATGTCCTCGCCATAGCCGACGCCGCCGAGACCCTCCGAAAGGAACACCGCCAGCAGCAGCGAGCCGACGATCCCGCCGACGCCCTGCACTGCGAAGACACCGAGGGCATCGTCGATCAGCAGCTTGCGACGCACCAGCCGCATGACGAAATGGCAGGTCACTCCGCCCAGCACGCCCATCAGCATGGCGGCGCCCGGCGATACGAAGCCCGCCGCCGGGGCCAGCGTCGCCAATCCGGCGACCGCGCCGCTCGCGAAGCCGATCGCGGTCGGCTTGCCCAGCATCAGCCGTTCGACCAGAAGCCATGTCAGGGCGGCGGCCGCGGCGCCTACGTGCATGGCGATGATGGCGGCGGCGGCATCGTCGTTGGCGGCGACGGCCGATCCTCCGCTCAGCGCCAGCCAGCCGACCCACAGCAGCGCAGCGCCCGCGATGGCGAGCGCGGGCGCATGCGGCGCGGTCAGGCCCTGCACGACGCCCTTGCGCCGCCCGAGCATCACCGCGACGACCAGCGCCGAGGCACCGGCGGTCATATCAACGACGATCCCGCCCGCCCAGTCGAGCGTGCCCACGCCTTGCGCCAGCCAGCCTCCGCCCCAGACCCAGTGCGCGACCGGCGCGTAGACGACAAGGCTCCACAGCGCGGCGAAGGCGACGACCCAGCCGAACCGTGCCCGCTCCGCGCAGGCGCCGACGATCAGGGTCGGGGCGAGGGCGGCGAAGACCATCTGGAACAGTGCATAGGTGCTTTCCGGTACGGCAGTTCCCGCGCGCACGTTGCCCAGCGCGATCAGCATCCACGCATTGCCCTTGCCCAGCCAGCCTCCCCCCACGTCGCCGAAAGCGAGCGTATAGCCGACCATGACCCACAACGTGGAGGCCGCCGCGAAAATCGCACCGCACTGGATCAGGATGGACAGCACGTTCTTCGCCCGGACCTGCCCGGCATAAAGCAGTGCGACGCCCGGCAGCACCAACAGCGCCAGAACCGAGGCCGCAAGAAGCCACGCGGTGTCGCCGCCGTCCGCGACGTCGAGCCGCCCGTCCTGCGCGAAGGCGGCCGTCGGCGCCAGCGCGGCGAGCGCCGCAGGTAGCAGCAGACGAGCAGCCATTGTCGAACGCCTGAACATCGCGCGGTCATTCCTCAAGAGATTCGATCCCGCGATAGCGGCCGAACCCTTTACGCCGGGTTAGATCAGGAAGCTAATTCGGGACAAGGGGTTGCGATCCCGAAGTGGATCGGTGCCTGCGATTTTAGATCAGGTCGGGCAGCACCATGTCGGGCGGGCGATGGCCGTCCACCCACGACCGGATATTGGTCACGATCTTGTGCCCCGCCGCGCCGCGCCCTTCGTACGTAGCGCTGCCGAGGTGGGGGAGGGCGACGAGACCGGGCATCGCCAGAAGACGCGGATCGACCTGCGGCTCGCGCTCGAACACGTCGAGAGCGGCGGCGATGCGGTCGTGGGACAGCGCCGCGATCAGTGCCTCCTCGTCGATGAGGCGGCCGCGGCTCGTGTTTACGATGCAGGCGCCCGGCTTCATCAGTCCGAGCCGGCGCGCGTCGATCAGGTGCTCGGTTTCCGGTCCGGCCGGGCAATGGAGCGTCAGGATGTCGGCTTCGGCGACGAGCCGGTCCAGGTCGGGCTCGTACCGGGCGGAGACCATGTTCTCGACCGCCGGGGGCAGGCGGTGGCGGTTGTGGTAGCGGATTTCCAGCCCGAACGCCCGTGCGCGGTGCGCGACCGCCTGCCCGATCCGCCCCATGCCGACCACGCCCAGCGTCTTGCCGCCGAGCGAATGGCCCAGCATCGAGGAAGGCGCCCAGCCTTCCCAGCGCCCCTCGCGCAAGGTCCGGGCGTTCTCGCCGAAGCGGCGCGAGACGAGGATGATCAGCGCGAGCGTCAGGTCGGCGGTGTCGTCGGTGAACACGCCGGGCGTATTGGTCACGAGAATGCGGTGCGCGCGCGCGGCGACAAGGTCGATGTGATCGGTCCCCGCGCCGAAGCTGGCGATCATCGCGATGCGCTCACCGGCACCGGCGATCATCGCGGCGTCGATCATGTCGGTGACGGTCGGCACCAGCACGTCGCAGTCGCGCATCGCCGCCTCCAGTTGCGCCCGCGTCATCGGTCTGTCATCGGGGCTGGGGACGAGGTCGAAAAGCTCGGCCATGCGTGCTTCCACCTGCGGCAGAAGCCGCCGCGTAACGATCACCCGGGGACGGGGCGGGAGCGGGCGCGCGGTGTCCATTTCGGGACATGGGCTAGGCCGTCCACAGGGGCGTGGTCAAGCGCCCTTGATGGGCCTCGGCGCCGCGCGGTAAGATCGCCGCGATGAACCGTCCCGCCTTCCTTCTGCCTCTCGTTGCCCTTGCCTTTCTGGCCGGGCAGCCCGCGCGCGCCGCCAATGACGACAAGGTGCCTTACTGGGCCTCGATCGATGCGGAGATCGCCAACTTGCGCGTAGGGCCGGGCGATTCGTACCGGATCGACTGGGTCTATCGCCGTCCACATCTTCCGGTGAAGGTATTGCGCCGCGAAGGCCCGTGGCGCCTGGTGGAAGACCCCGAGGGCTCGAAGGGCTGGATGCGCGACCTCCTGCTGTCCCGCCAGCGCGCGGCCATGGTCAAGGACGGCAGCCTGATCGAGATGCGCGCCAAGGGCAGCAGCGCGGCCGCCATGCTCTGGCGCGTCGAGCCGGGCGTGGTCGGCCTGCTTGGCGAGTGCAAGGAGGGCTGGTGCTCGTTCGACACCGACGGGCACAAGGGCTTCGTACGCGAAGAGCAGCTTTGGGGCACCGGGGAGCCCTGAGATTCGGTTCTCAGCCGGTCTGCAGGTTGTCCGCCGCTTGGCCGATGAGGCTCGGGGACAGGCCCGGCCTGCCGAAGTAGAATCCCTGCGCCTCGTCGCAGCCCTGTTCCCGAAGCAGGTCCAGTTGCTCGATCGTCTCCACGCCTTCCGCCAGAACCGGCACGTTGAGGCTGTGGCCGAGCGCGAGGACGGCCTTGATGATCGCGCAGGCCTCCACGCTCTGCTGTGATCGCAGCACGAACGACTTGTCGATCTTGATCTTGTCGAACGGGAACGAGTGGAGCGTGTCGAGCGAGGAATAGCCGGTCCCGAAATCGTCGATCGCGATGCTGACCCCCAGCGTCTTGATCTGGCGCAGGAAATGCAGGGCGCGCAGCTTGTCGGCGATGATCGCGGTTTCGGTGATCTCCAGTTCGAGGCGGCGCGGCGACAGGCCGGTCTCAATCAGGATGTTCTGCACGATCGCCACGAAGTCGTTCTGCAACAACTGGATGGGCGAGAGATTGACGGCGACCTTCAGATGCTCCGGCCAGGACCGCGCCTCGCGGCAGGCTTCGCGCATGACCCATTCGCCGATGCGAAAGATCTCGCCGGTCTCCTCGGCGATCGGGATGAATTCGACCGGCGAGACAAGGCCACGCGTCGGGTGGCGCCAGCGCAGCAGGGCCTCGTAGCCGGAAAGCCTGCCGGTCGCGAGTTCATGCTGGGGCTGATACAGCACCGTGAGTTCGCCGCGATCGACCGCATGGCGCAGGTCATTGGCGATCTGGCGGCGGGCGCGCGCCGTCTCGTCCATTTCCGGCTCGTAAAAGGCGATGCGTTCGGTGACGCTGCCCTTGGCGCGGTACATGGCAAGGTCGGCGTTGTTGAGCAACTGCTCGCGTCGGGCGCCGTCCTCCGGAAACACCGCGAGGCCGATGCTGCCGCCGAGGTGAAAGGCGTTGTCGTCCGAGCCGAACGGGGTCGCGAAGCAGCCTTCGACGCGCTGGAGGAAGACGTCGAGTTCGTTCCGGTCGCGGAAGCGCTTGGCGGCGGCGAATTCGTCGCCACCAAGGCGTGCGACGATCTCGCCGTCGTCGAGCACATCGACCATGCGCTGGGCGAGATGTTGCAGAGCGGCGTCACCTGCGGAATGCCCGCGGGTGTCGTTGATTTCCTTGAAGCGGTCGAGGTCGATCATGACCACGGCAAGCTGGTGCCCGAAGTGGCGCGCCTCTTCCAGTTCGGCGTCGATCCAGTGGGCGAAGCTGTTGCGGTTGGGCAGGCCGGTCAGGTTGTCGTGCATCGCCATGTGCGCGATCTTCGCCTCGGAGCGGCGGCGTTCGGTGATGTCGTCGAACGTCACGACGCGCCCACCGCCGGGCATCGCGCGGCTCGTCATCGATACGACGAGGGTTTCGCCGAGGTCGAGGGTGACCGACGCGGCGGCCATGTCGGCGACGGGGCGCGTGAAATGGCGATGCAGGTCATCGCGGCGCCCGCGCGAGGCCGAGCGCCCGGCGGGCGCGGCGAGAACGGCGCCCGCGACGGCTTCGGCCTTCATGCCTGACAGGGAGGTGTCCGGGGCGATTCCCCAGATCGCGTTGAAGCGCGGATTGGCAATGCGCAGGCGGCCGTCCGCGTCGAACAGGCACAGGCCCTGGTGCATGTTGGCCAGCGCCGCGTCGAGGTGGCCCGTCATTTCACGAACGCGGTCCTCGTCCTCCTTGAACCGCGTCATGTCCCGGGTGATCTTGGCGAAGCCGATGTGCTCGCCAAGTTCGTTGGCGACCTTCTCGATGGTGACGTGAGCCCAGAAGCGGCTGCCGTCGCGCCGGACGCGCCAGCCCTCGCCGCTGAACTTGCCTGTCTTGGCGGCATCGGCGACGGCGCGGCGGGGCAGGTCGTCGGCCTGATCTTCGGGCGTGTAGAACGCGGCGAGCGGCATTCCGACGGCTTCATCGGAAGAGTAGCCCTTCAGGCGCTGTGCGCCCGCGTTCCAGTTGACCACCTGGCCGTCGCGGTCGAGCATGTAGATCGCGCAGTCGGTGATGCCCTTGACGAGAATGCTCATGTCGCGCTCGGTCGCATGAAGCACGAGGCGGGCTCGGCGGGCGATGCTCAGGACCGCGATGCTGATGGCGAGCAGGGCGAGCGATCCGGCGCTGATAGCGGCTGCCATGCTATCGGGGGAGAGCAGGGTGCCGCCGTGCAGGTCGAGCGGCGCGGGCGTCAACTGCATCGCGGCCATGCCGGTGAAGTGCAGCGACACGATCGAGAGGGCCAGCAGGCCCGCAGCCGCCAGCGCGCTGAGAATCGAACGCCCCTTGACCGAAAGCGCGAGGGCGGGGCAGGCGGGCAGCACCGCGAAGAGCAGCGACACCGCGACGAAGGCGGGACGCCAGTGGATGTCGGCGGGAAACTCGATCGCGGACATGCCGATGTAGTGCATCGCGATGACGCCCGAGCCCGCGAGCAGGCCGGCAAGCGCGAAACCCTTGCGATGCGGCAGGGCGAGGGAGACCGCGAACGACAGCGAGGTCATGACCACCGCGATGAGCAGCGAGATCACGGTAGCGGGAACGTGATATCCCACGACCAGTCCCGGGCCGTAGCCGAGCATCGCGACGAAGTGCGTTGCCCAGACGCCGAAGCCGATGGCGCTGCCCGCACCCACGATCCAATGGCGAGCAGCCGATCCCGACAAGTGACGGGCATGACGCAGCAGCTGCACCGCGCACAGGGTGGAGACGACGCAGATCGCGGCTGCCAGCAGGACAAACCATCTGTCATGCTGATCGTGAATGCACAGCAGAACGTCGAACATCGGCAACCCTAGTCATCAGAAACCTGATGGCTGTTAGGGTTGATTGGTTAACACGGACCTAACTCTGTGCCCGCAGTGAGGTCATGTCTGACTGAAACACCGTTCGTCATCCCGCGAAGGCGGGGACCCATTTGATGCCCCTGCAAGAGGCGCCGTCAGGAGGTGGGTTCCCGCCTTCGCGGGAATGACGATGATGGACCGTGGATCAGGAAATGCCCCCTGCCCGGGTTGCGGGCAGGGGAGGATTTCCTTGTCGTCAGGCCAGTTCGACCGCGATCGCCGTGGCTTCGCCGCCACCGATGCAGAGGCTGGCGACGCCCTTCTTGAGGCCCTTTTCCTTGAGCGCGTTGATGAGCGTCACGATGATGCGCGTGCCCGAAGCACCGATCGGATGGCCGAGCGCGGTGGCGCCGCCGTGGATGTTGACCTTGTCGTGCGGGATGCCGAGGTCGTGCATCGCGAACATGGCGACGCAGGCGAAGGCTTCGTTGACTTCGAACAGGTCGACGTCGGCGAGGTTCCAGCCCACCTTCTCGACCAGCTTGGTGATTGCACCGACCGGGGCGGTGGTGAACTTGGCCGGCTCCTGCGCGTGAGCCTCGACGCCGACGACGGTGGCCACCGGCGTCAGGCCCTTGGCATCGGCTACGCTCTTGCGCGTCAGCACCACGGCGGCCGCGCCGTCCGAGATCGAGCTGGAACTGGCGGCGGTGATCGTGCCGTCCTTGGCGAAGGCGGCGCGCAGGGTGCGGATCTTGTCCGGATTGCCCTTGGGCGGCTGCTCGTCGGTGTCGACGACGACTTCACCCTTGCGCGTCTTCACGGTGACGGGGACGATTTCCGCGGCGAAGGCGCCCGAGGTGATCGCTTCCTGCGCGCGGCGCAGCGACTCGATCGAGTAATCGTCCTGGTTCTCGCGGGTCAGCTGGTATTCGTCGGCGGTGACTTGCGCGAACGAGCCCATCGAGCCGCCTTCGTAGGCGTCTTCCAGACCGTCGAGGAACATGTGGTCGTAGATCGTGTCATGACCGGCGCGTGCGCCCGAACGGTGCTTCTTCGAAAGATACGGGGCGTTGGTCATCGATTCCATGCCGCCCGCGATCACCACGTCGAGCGAACCGGCGGCCAGCGCCTCGGCACCCATGATGACGGTCTGCATGCCCGAGCCGCAGACCTTGTTGACGGTCGTCGCCTGCACCGACTTGGGCAGGCCGGCCTTCAGCGCGGCCTGGCGGGCAGGGGCCTGGCCGAGACCGGCAGGCAGCACGCAGCCCATGTAGATTCGCTCGATGTCCTCGCCAGCGACGCCTGCACGCTCGACGGCGGCCTTAACCGCGGTCGCGCCGAGGTCGGTCGCCGATACGTCCGCCAGCACGCCCTGCAGACCGCCCATGGGGGTGCGCGCATAAGAGAGGATGACGATCGGGTCGGAAGCCGAAATCTGGGCCATTGGCATACCTTTCACACTGATGACCGTTCTAGTTGACGAACGGGATAATGTTGCGCTGCGTCAATTGCAATGATGCGACAGTACGAGCCGCCTCTACACCGTCCCGCCGGTTTCATTCGGACGATGGCCAGGAGATGGGAAGCCTTGCCTGATTGCCAAGATATGTCGGCCGCGTTTCGCGAACAATTCGCAATAAACCGGTTGCGCGAAGCGACTTGACGATTGCGTCAGGCGCCTCGGGGTGGGCAAGCGCCGGGAAACTGCGGGATTGGACACTTTGTCGTGTTGCAATGCAATGCGAATGGCGGATTATTGTGCCGGGATACCCTTGCGAGGCGCGGTAGGCTGGCCTAAGGACGCGCCAACTTGACGGGCTCACCATGACATATTCGAGTCCGCCAACGTCGCATTCGCGGTAAGAGGCAAGAACATTGACCGATCTGTCGCAATACCTGCCGATCCTCATCTTCCTGGTGATCGCGCTTGGGCTTTCGTCCGTGATCGTGTTCCTTCCGCTGGGCGTTGCCCGGCTGACCGGCACGCACCAGCCCAGCGCCGACAAGAACAGTGAATATGAGTGCGGCTTCCCCGCCTTCGAAGATCCGCGCAGCCAGTTCGACGTGCGATTCTACCTGGTGGCGATCCTCTTCATCATCTTCGATCTCGAAGCTGCCTTTCTGTTCCCCTGGGCCGTGTCGCTCAAGCTCACGGGCTGGGCCGGCTGGACGACGATGATGGTATTCCTGGGCGAACTGGCCATCGGCCTCGCCTATGCATGGAAAAAGGGAGCTCTGGACTGGGAATGAGCACGCTCGTTAACTCGGCGGGCCAGCCTCTGGCCCCGATGTCGCCGGTCGGCGGCGCGATCACCGCGCCCGACCAGTCGTTTTTCAAGGATCTCAATCAGGAAGTGTCCGACAAGGGCTTCCTGGTCACCTCGACCGAGGAGCTGTTCCAGTGGGCCCGCACGGGTTCGCTGTGGTGGATGACTTTCGGCCTCGCGTGCTGCGCGGTCGAGATGATCCATGTCAACATGCCCCGCTACGACATGGAGCGCTTCGGCGCCGCGCCGCGCGCTTCCCCGCGCCAGTCGGACGTGATGATCGTGGCAGGTACGCTCTGCAACAAGATGGCCCCGGCGCTCCGCAAGGTCTACGACCAGATGTCGGAGCCGAAGTACGTCATCTCGATGGGCAGCTGCGCCAACGGCGGCGGCTACTATCACTACAGCTACTCGGTGGTGCGCGGCTGCGACCGCATCGTGCCCGTCGACATCTACGTGCCGGGTTGCCCGCCGACTGCCGAAGCGCTGCTCTATGGCGTGATGCAGCTGCAGCGCAAGATCCGCCGCGTGGGCACCGTCGAGAGGTAAGGCCAGATGCCCGTTCTGCATTCCGCTCCGAAGATCGCCTCGAACGAGGGCGTCCTTGACGCCCTCGTCGCCGCGCTGGGCCCCAAGGTCGTCTCCGCGAAGGAGGAGCATGGCGAGATCGTGCTCACCATCGCGCGTGACGAGATCGAGAACGCGCTGCGCATCCTGCGCGACGATCACGAATACCAGCAGATGATGGAAATGGCCGGCGTCGACTATCCGTCGCGTCCTGAGCGTTTCGAAGTCGTCTACATGCTGCTCTCGGTCACCAAGAACCATCGCATCATGGCGAAGGTGACGGCGGCTGAGCACACGCCGGTCCCGACGATCACCACGCTGTGGCCGAACGCCGGCTGGCTGGAACGCGAAGTGTTCGACATGTACGGCGTGATCTTCGCCGGCAACAAGGACCTGCGCCGCATCCTCACCGACTACGGTTTCGAGGGGCACCCGTTCCGTAAGGACTTCCCGCTCACCGGCTACCAGGAACTGCGCTACTCCGAAGAGGATAAGCGCGTCGTGTACGAACCGGTCAAGCTGGCCCAGGATCTGCGCCAGTTCGACTTCATGAGCCCGTGGGAAGGCGCCGACTACATCCTGCCGGGTGACGAGAAGGCCGCCGAAACGCCCGCTCCGCCGCCGGTCGCGACGCCCAAGGCCACCGAAAAGCCCGCCGAAACGGGTGCCGGTGACAAGGCGAACGACAAGGCCGCCGAGAAGTCGGAAAAGGGAGACGCCAAGTGAGCATGCTGCTTGAACAGTCGCCCACCACCGGCGACGAGGTCATCACCAACTACACCATCAACTTCGGTCCCCAGCATCCGGCGGCCCACGGCGTTCTGCGCATGGTCATGGAGCTGGACGGCGAGATCATCGAGCGGATCGATCCGCACGTCGGTCTGCTCCATCGCGGCACCGAGAAGCTGATCGAGCACAAGACGTACCTTCAGGCGCTGCCGTACTTCGACCGCCTGGACTACTGCTCGCCGCTCGGCATGGAGCACTCCTATGTGCTCGCGATCGAGAAGCTGCTGAACCTTGAGGTTCCGCTGCGCGCCCAGTACCTTCGCGTGCTGTTCGCCGAGCTGACCCGCATCTGCAACCACATGATGAACATGGGTTCGCACATCATGGACATCGGCGCGATGACGCCGAACCTGTGGCTGTTCGAAATCCGCGAGGATTGCCTCAACTTCTTCGAGCGCGCCTCGGGCGCCCGCATGCACTCGGCCTGGTTCCGTCCCGGCGGCGTGCATCAGGACGTGCCGCTCAAGCTGCTGACCGACATCGCCGACTGGCTCGACACGCGCCTGCCGGAACTGTTCGAGGATGCACTGAGCCTCGTCGCCGACAACCGCATCTTCAAGCAGCGCAACGTCGATATCGCCACGGTATCGAAGGAAGACGCGCTGGCATGGGGCTTCTCCGGCCCGATGATCCGCGGTTCGGGCATCGCCTGGGATATCCGCAAGGCGCAGCCCTACGACGTCTATGACCGAATGGACTTCGAGGTTCCCGTCGGCACCAGCGGCGACTGCTACGACCGCTTCATGTGCCGCGCCGAGGAAGTGCGCCAGTCGGCCCGCATCATGAAGCAGTGCCTGCGCGAGATGCCTGAAGGTCCGGTGGCCTCCACCGACCGCAAGGTGGTTCCGCCCAAGCGCGCCGAGATGAAGTCGTCGATGGAATCGCTGATCCATCACTTCAAGCTCTACACCGAAGGCTTTCACGTCCCGGCGGGCGAAGTCTACGTCGCGACCGAAAGCCCCAAGGGCGAATTCGGCGTCTATCTCGTCTCGGACGGCTCCAACAAGCCGTACCGCTGCAAGATCCGCCCGACGGCGTTCAGTCACCTGCAAGCGATGGACTTCATGTCCAAGGGGCACATGCTGCCGGACGCCACGGCGATCCTGGGCGCCATGGACATCGTGTTCGGGGAGTGCGACCGTTGAGCCTTCTGGACACCGCCAAGGCCATGATCGCGGCCTACAATGCGCAGGACGTCGACACATACGTTTCGTACATGACCGATGAGGCCTGCGAGGCGAACTATCGTGGCGCCGTCGTGCGCGAAGGCAAGGAAGGCACCCGCTCGGGCCTCGCCGCCGCTTTCGCCAAGTGGCCGCAGAACAAGGCCGAGATCGTCGAAGCCTCGCAGATCGGCGCTTACGTGCTGATGCGCGAGCACGTGACGCGCGGCCCTGCGAGCGACGGTTCGGAACTCGTGGACCCGTTCGACGTGATCGCGGTCTACAGCTTCGAAGGCGACAAATGTTCGCGCGTCGAATTCATTCGTTGATGATCGCAAAGGGGTGGGACCTGTGACGAAGTTCAACACTGTAGAAATGATCCGCATCTGGGCGACCCTCACGGGTCTGTTCCTCGTCGGGCTCTACTTCGTCGTTCTTTGGCTCGGGATCGCTCCCTCGCCGATGATCGCCATGCTGGCGACTGCCATCGGCGGCTTCGAGATTTTCTTTTTCGGCCAGGATCAGTGGCTGAAGCGCAGAGGTAAGCATGGCTGACCGCTATATCGAACCCGATACGCCCGAATTGCGGGCCCGTTGGGGTAATTTTGCCTGGACCGAGGCGAACGCCGCCAAGGCCAAGGACATCGTCGCGCGCTATCCCGAAGGGCGTCAGCGCTCGGCGGTGATGCCGCTGCTCGACCTCGCCCAGCGCCAGGTTGGTGCCGAAGAAAACACGCAGGGCTGGCTGCCGATCCCGGTGATGGAATATGTCGCGGCTGAGCTCGACATGCCGATTATCCGCGTGGTCGAGGTCGCCTCGTTTTACACGATGTACAACATCGCGCCGATCGGCCGCTTCCACGTGCAGGTCTGCGGCACCACCCCGTGCATGCTGCGCGGTTCGGACGATCTGCTGGCGACCTGCAAGTCGCGCGGCATGAAGAAGGGCCACATCTCGGCAGACGGCCTCTGGTCGTTCACCGAGGTCGAGTGCATGGGCAACTGCGCCTCGGCCCCGATGGTCCAGATCAACGACGACAATTACGAGGACCTGACCTCGGACCGCCTGAACGCCGTGCTCGACGCACTGGCGCGCGGCGAGACGCCAAAGGCAGGCACGCAGGACCCGGCCCGTCACACCGTGGAACCGGTGGGTGAGCCGACCAACCTCGTCGCCATGATAACCGAAAACCATGACTATCGGAGCGAGTGGTAATGGCTCTCCTCGATAAGGATCGCATCTTCACCAACCTCTACGGCTTCCAGCCGTGGAACCTGAAGGAAGCGCAGGCGCGCGGCGCCTGGAACAACACCAAGGACCTGATCGCGCGCGGCCGTGACGCCATCATCGATGAGATGAAGGCGTCGGGTCTGCGCGGGCGCGGCGGTGCGGGCTTCCCCACCGGCATGAAGTGGTCCTTCATGCCCAAGCAGCCGCCGCTCGACCAGAACGGCAACCCCAAGCCCAGCTTCCTGGTCATCAACGCGGACGAATCCGAACCGGGTTCGTGCAAGGACCGCGAGATCATGCGCCACGATCCGCACCTTCTGTTCGAAGGCGCGCTTGTGGCCGGTTTCGCGATGGGTGCGCGCGCGGCCTACATCTACATCCGCGGCGAATACATCCGCGAGGCCGAAGTGCTCTTCGCCGCGCGTGAGGAAGCCTATGCGGCGGGCCTGCTCGGCAAGAACGCCGCCGGTTCGGGCTATGACTTCGACGTCTTCGTCCATCGCGGTGCGGGCGCCTACATCTGCGGCGAAGAAACCGCGATGATCGAGAGCCTCGAAGGCAAGAAGGGCCAGCCCCGCCTGAAGCCGCCGTTCCCGGCCGGCGCGGGCCTCTACGGCTGCCCGACCACCGTGAACAACGTGGAATCGATCGCGGTTGCGCCCACCATCCTGCGTCGCGGCGCTTCGTGGTTCTCGTCCTTCGGGCGCGAGAACAACAAGGGCACCAAGCTCTTCCAGATCAGCGGGCACGTGAACCGTCCCTGCGTGGTCGAGGAAGAGATGTCGATCCCGTTCAGCGAACTGATCGAGCGGCATTGTGGTGGCATTCGCGGCGGCCGCGACAACCTGCTGGCGGTGATCCCCGGCGGTTCGTCGGTGCCGCTGGTGCCCTCGGCCGACATCTGGGACGCGCCGATGGACTTCGACGGCCTCAAGGCGGTTGGCTCGGGCCTCGGCACTGCCGCCGTCATCGTCATGGACAAATCCACCGACATCGTCCGCGCCATTTCGCGCCTCTCGTACTTCTACAAGCATGAGAGCTGCGGCCAGTGCACCCCGTGCCGTGAAGGCACGGGCTGGATGTGGCGCGTGATGGAACGCCTGCGCACCGGCGACGCGCATGTCGAGGAAATCGACATGCTCCAGCAGGTCACCAAGCAGGTCGAAGGCCACACCATCTGCGCGCTCGGCGACGCAGCCGCGTGGCCGATCCAGGGCCTCATCAAGCACTTCCGTCCCGAGATCGAGCGCCGCATCGAAGCGCGCCACGG
The DNA here is from genome assembly GCF_000293195.2 of Sphingomonas sp. LH128. NCBI lineage: Bacteria > Pseudomonadati > Pseudomonadota > Alphaproteobacteria > Sphingomonadales > Sphingomonadaceae > Sphingomonas > Sphingomonas sp. LH128. The sequence goes on along the minus strand of NZ_ALVC01000449.1, from coordinate 43,197 downwards.
CTCGCTGCAAGAGGCTGCAGAATAATGCCTAAGGTAAAAGTAGACGGCGTCGAGATCGAGGTCCCTGCAGGCGCCACCGTGCTGCAGGCCGCCGAACTCGCCGGCAAGGAAATCCCTCGCTTCTGCTATCACGAGCGCCTGAGCATCGCCGGCAACTGCCGCATGTGCCTGGTCGAAGTGAAGCCCGGACCGCCCAAGCCGCAGGCAAGCTGCGCGCTGCCCGCCACCGAAGGCCAGGAGATCCGCACGGATTCCGAAATGGTCAAGAAGGCGCGGGAAGGGGTGATGGAATTCCTTCTCATCAACCACCCGCTCGACTGCCCGATCTGCGATCAGGGCGGCGAGTGCGACCTGCAGGACCAGTCGGTCGCCTACGGTCGCGGCGGTTCGCGGTATCACGAGCACAAGCGCGCGGTGACCGAGAAGTACATGGGCCCGCTCATCAAGACCACGATGACGCGCTGCATCCACTGCACCCGCTGCGTGCGCTTCTCGGAAGAGATCGCCGGCGTGGACGAGATCGGCGCGCTCTATCGCGGCGAGACGATGCAGATCACCACGTATCTGGAGAAGGCCGCGCATCACGAGATGTCGGCCAACGTGATCGACCTCTGCCCAGTCGGCGCGCTCACCAGCCGTCCTTATGCGTTCGAAGCGCGTCCGTGGGAGCTGAAGAAGACGCTCTCGATCGACGTTTCGGACGCGACCGGCGCCAACATCCGCATCGACGCGCGCGGCCGTGAAGTGCTCCGCGCACTTCCGCGCAACAACGACGACGTGAACGAGGAATGGCTGAGCGACAAGGCGCGCTTCCAGGTCGATGGCCTGACCAAGCGCCGCCTCGACAAGCCGTTCCTGCGCCGTGACGGCAAGCTGGTCCAGGCCACCTGGAACGAGGCTTTCGCCGCTCTGTCGACCCTGAACCCCGGCGCCTCGATTGCGGCTGTCGCGGGCGACATGGTCGATTGCGAGACGATGTTCGCCGCCAAGGCGCTTGTCGGTGCGCTCGGCTCGACCCTCCTCGAAGGTCGCCAGACCGGCATGGACTACGACACGTCGAGCCTGGCCGCCGTCAACTTCAACACCACCTTCAACGACATCGAGACGGCCGATGCCATCCTGATCGTCGGCTCGATGGTTCGCTGGGAAGCGCCGACGGTCAACGTCCGTCTGCGCAAGGCCGTGAAGCGCGGCGCCAAGGTGTTCCTCATCGGTCCGGAGTGGGAAACCACCTTCGGCGGCGAGTTCCTCGGCGAAGACCTCTCGCTGATCGGCAACCTGCCGGGCCACGTCGCGGACACCCTTTCGGGCGCCAAGCGTCCGGCGGTGATCCTCGGCGGCGCGGCTCTTGGCCGTGGCGGTCTGGAAGCCGGCCTTGCCCTGGCAGGCCAGCTCAACCTCGTCCGCACGCTGGAAGACGGCACCGCCTGGAACGGTTTCAACGTCCTGCACATGGCGGCTTCGCGCATGGGCGGCCTGATGCTGGGCTACGCTCAGAAGGGCGGCATCGCCGACCTCGCCGCCGCCAAGCCCAAGGTGCTGATCTCGCTCGGCGCCGACGAAGTGGACTATACGAAGTTCGCGGACTCGATGATCGTCTACATCGGCCACCACGGTGACAAGGCGGCCCACGCTGCCGATGTGATCCTGCCTGCTTCGGCCTACACCGAAAAGGCCGGCACTTACGTCAACACCGAAGGCCGCGTGCAGTTCGCCGACAAGGCCGTCTTCGCGCCCGGCGACGCGCGTGAGGACTGGACGATCCTGCGCGCTCTGGCTGACGCTTTCGGCGTCTCGGTCGGCTTCGACAGCTTCGACCAGCTTCGCGCCGCGATGGTTTCGGCAGTCCCGGCGCTCGGCGTCGAGGGTCTGGCCGATTACGGCGCAGCGCTCCCGGCGGGCGGCGGTTCGGCTTCGGGCGGACTCGCCTATCCGATCAAGGACTTCTACATGACCAACCCGATCGCGCGCGCCAGCGCGACGATGCAGCGTTGCTCGGCCGAGCTGCTGCACGGTGAAGAGTTCGCGGAGGCCGCGGAATGACTTCGTTCTTCCAGTCTCTCGGCATGCCCTTCGAAGGGGCCTGGCTGCTCTCCACCATCTGCGGCATCCTGTTGATCGCGCTGCCGCTGATGCTGGCCGTCGCGATGATCATCTACGTCGACCGCAAGATCTGGGCCGCCATGGCACTGCGCCGTGGTCCCAACGTGGTCGGTCCGTTCGGTCTGCTGCAGTCCTTCGCGGACGGCCTCAAGGTCTTCCTGCAGGAAACCATCATCCCTTCGGCCGCGAACAAGGGTATCTTCCTGATCGCGCCGGTCGTCACCTTCACCGTGGCACTGATGGCCTGGGCGGTGATCCCGTTCAATTCGAACGCGATCCTGGCCAACATCAACATCGGCCTGCTCTACGTTCTCGCGATCAGTTCGCTGGGCGTCTACGGCACGATCATGGCGGGCTGGGCTTCGAACTCGAAGTACCCGTTCTTCTCGGCGATGCGCGCTTCGGCGCAGATGATCTCCTACGAAGTCTCGATCGGTTTCATCCTGATCTGCGTCGTCCTGTGGGCGGGCACGTTCAACATGAACGGCATCGTTCTGGCGCAGAAGGGCCACGTCCTCGGCATCATCAACGGCTTCGTCGCGAACCCGCTACTGTTCCCGATGTGGGTGATGTTCCTGGTGTCGAGCCTTGCGGAAACGCAGCGCGCGCCGTTCGATCTTACCGAAGCGGAATCCGAACTCGTCGCCGGTTACCAGACCGAATATTCGTCGATGGCCTTCGCCGCCTACTGGCTGGGTGAATATGCCAACGTGCTCCTGATGTGCGCGCTCAACGCGACGCTGTTCTGGGGTGGCTGGCTGCCGCCGCTCGATATTCCGGTGCTCTACCTGATCCCGGGCTTCGTGTGGTTCCTGCTCAAGATCTTCTTCTTCTTCTTCGTGTTCAGCTGGGTCAAGGCGACGGTGCCCCGTTACCGCTATGACCAGCTGATGCGCCTGGGCTGGAAGGTCTTCCTCCCCGTTTCGCTCGCTTTCGTCGTGATCGTCAGCGGCTACCTCATGGCTACCGGACACTTCGCATGACCGTCGCATACCTCATCAAGAGCTTCACGCTCTGGGAGTTCGTGAAGGCGCACTGGCTGACCTTGAAGTATTTCTTCAAGCCCAAGGCGACGATCAACTACCCGTTCGAGAAGAACCCGCTTTCGCCCCGCTTCCGCGGCGAGCACGCCCTGCGCCGTTATCCCAACGGCGAGGAACGCTGCATCGCCTGCAAGCTGTGCGAGGCGATCTGTCCGGCGCAGGCGATCACCATCGAGGCGGCGCCGCGAGTGGACGGTTCGCGCCGCACCACGCGCTACGACATCGACATGACCAAGTGCATCTACTGCGGCTTCTGCCAGGAAGCCTGCCCGGTCGATGCCATCGTCGAAGGGCCGAACTTCGAATACGCGACCGAAACGCGCGAAGAACTGCTTTACGACAAGGCCAAGCTGCTGGCGAACGGGGACAAGTGGGAGCGTGCTATCGCCGCGAACCTTGAAGCCGACGCGCCGTACCGTTAACCGGCGCGCGCAAGGAAACGGGCTTCCCATGATCCATATTATCGCCTTCTACCTCTTCGCGGTGATGACGGTGGCCTCCGGCGCCATCACCATCCTCTCGCGCAACCCGGTGCATTCGGTGCTCTGGCTGATCCTGGCGTTCTTCAACGCCGCCGGCCTGATGGTGCTGACCGGCGCCGAGTTCATCGCGGCGCTGCTCGTCATCGTCTACGTCGGTGCGGTCGCGGTGCTGTTCCTGTTCGTCGTCATGATGCTCGACATCGACTTCGCCGAACTGCGCGCCGGTTTCGTCCGCTACTTCCCGTTCGGGGCGCTGGTGGCCATCGTGCTGCTGGCCGAGATCGTGCTGGGCATCGGTGCCTACCGCGCCGGTAACCTGGAACTGGGCACGCCGGACGGTACTGCCGCTACCGCTGCGGGCCTCTCGAACATCGAGGCGATCGGCGGACTGCTTTACAGCCGCTACCTGTTCCTGTTCGAGGCCGCGGGCGTCATCCTGCTCGTCGCCATGATCGGTGCCATCGTGCTGACCCACCGCCAGCGTAACGACACGCGCGGCCAGAAGATCAGCAAGCAGAACCAGCGCCGTCCGCAGGACGCGACGGTCAACGTCAAGCCTGAAATCGGCAAGGGGGTCTCGCTGTGATCGGCGTCGAACATTACGTGGTCGTGAGCTCGATCCTCTTCGTGCTCGGCGTCCTCGGCATCTTCATCAACCGCAAGAACATCATCGTCATCCTGATGTCGATCGAACTGATCCTGCTTGCGGTGAACATCAACCTCGTCGCGTTCAGCGCCTTCCTGCACGACCTGACTGGCCAGATCTTCGCCATGTTCGTGCTGACGGTGGCTGCGGGCGAGGCCGCAGTGGGGCTTGCTATCCTCGTGATCTACTTCCGTGGCCGCGGCACCATCGCCGTCGACGACGTCAACCGGATGAAGGGGTAAGTCCGTGTCGATCTACCTCATCGTCTTCCTGCCGCTGCTGGCGTCGATCCTTGCCGGGTTCGCGAACAAGTCGCTCGGCTTCGTCGTGCCCAAGGTGCTGACGACCGGCGCGCTGTTCATCGCCTGCGGCCTGTCCTGGCCGATCTTCATTGCCTTCCTGACCGGCAGCGCTGAAGCCAGCGTCTTCCCGGTCCTGAAGTGGGTCGCCTCGGGCACGATGACTTTCGACTGGGCGCTGCGCGTGGATACGCTCACTGCCGTCATGCTCGTGGTCATCACTTCGGTCTCGGCGCTCGTGCACCTCTATTCGTGGGGCTACATGAGCGAGGAGCCGGATCAGCCGCGCTTCTTCGCGTACCTCTCGCTGTTCACCTTCGCCATGCTCATGCTGGTGACGGCGGACAACCTGGTGCAGATGTTCTTCGGTTGGGAAGGCGTGGGCCTCGCCTCGTACCTCCTGATCGGCTTCTGGTTCCGCAAGCCCTCGGCCGGTGCCGCCGCGATCAAGGCCTTCGTGGTCAACCGCGTGGGTGACCTCGGCTTCATGCTCGGCATCTTCGGTACGTATCTGGTGTTCGGCACTGTCTCGATCCCCGAAATCCTGCATGCCGCGCCGTCGATGGCCGGTTCGACCATCGGCTTCCTCGGCCACCGGTTCGACACCATGACGGTGCTGTGCCTGCTGCTGTTCGTGGGCGCGATGGGCAAGTCGGCGCAGCTGGGCCTGCACACCTGGCTTCCGGATGCGATGGAAGGGCCGACCCCGGTGTCGGCGCTGATCCACGCGGCCACCATGGTCACCGCGGGCGTCTTCATGGTCTGCCGTCTCTCGCCGATGTTCGAGCAGAGCGAGACTGCGATGCACGTCGTCGCCGTGATCGGTGCCTGCACCTGCTTCTTCGCCGCCACGATCGGCTGCACGCAGTGGGACATCAAGCGCGTCATCGCCTATTCGACCTGTTCGCAGCTGGGCTACATGTTCTTTGCGGCCGGTTCGGGCGCGTTCGGTGCGGCCATGTTCCACCTGTTCACGCACGCCTTCTTCAAGGCCCTGCTGTTCCTCTGCGCCGGTTCGGTCATCCATGCGATGCACCACGAGCAGGATATGCGTTTCTACGGCGGTCTGCGTAAGAAGATCCCGATCACCTTCTGGACGATGACGGCGGGTACGCTGGCCATCACCGGTGTCGGCATCGCCGGCGTGATCGGCTTTGCGGGCTTCTACTCGAAGGACGCGATCCTCGAAGCGGCCTTCGGTTCGGGCACGCAGGTGGGCACTTTCGCCTTCTGGATGGGCATCTTCGCCGCTCTGATGACGAGCTTCTATTCGTGGCGCCTGGTCTTCCTGACCTTCTTCGGCAAGCCGCGCTGGAACCAGTCGGAGCACGTCCAGCACGCCGTTCATGACGCGCATGGCCACGGCCATGACGATCATGCCCACGACGCGCACGGTTACGATGACGCCCATGCTCACGACGACCACGCGCATGATGACCACGCCCACGCACCTGCTGACCTCGGCATGCGCGGTCCGGACTACGGCGACCATGGCGACGGCACGGGTGGCTACCACCCGCACGAAAGCCCACTGGTGATGCTGCTGCCGCTGCTGATCCTGTCGGTCGGCGCTGTCGCTGCCGGTTTCGTCTTCAACCATGCCTTCGTCTCCGAAGGCGAGGGCGAGTTCTGGAAGGGCGCGCTGGTCTTCCACGAGCACCTGATCCACGCCATGCACGGCGTTCCGATGTGGGTGAAGTGGGCGCCGTTCACGGTCATGGCCATCGGCTTCGTCACCGCCTGGTACGGCTACATCAAGAACACCGCGTTCCCGAAGGCGGTCGCCGACCAGCTCGGCCCGGTCCACACCTTCGTCTACCGCAAGTGGATGTTCGACGAGCTCTACAACACGATCTTCGTCAAGCCTGCCTTCTGGCTGGGCGGCGTTTTCTGGAAGGTGCTCGACATCGGCGTGATCGACCGCTTCGGTCCCGACGGTGCGGCGGCTGTCGTCGCCAAGGGTTCGACTTACGCGCAGAAAGTCCAATCGGGCTATCTCTACAGCTACGCTCTTGTCATGCTGCTGGGCCTTGTCGGCGCCATCAGCTGGGTGATCGCGGGATAAGATGATGACTGGTTTTCCGATCCTCAGCCTGATGCTGCTGGTGCCGCTCCTCGGCGCACTGGCATGCCTCTTCCTCGAAGCGAAAGCGGCGCGCACCGTCGCGCTGCTCGCAACCCTCGTCGATCTCGTCCTCGGCATCGCCCTGTGGATGAACTTCGACGTGGGCGGCGCCCAGTGGCAGTTCACCGAGCGCCTGAACATCTTCTCGGGCTTCACTTACGCCCTCGGCATCGACGGCATCGCCCTGCTGCTCATCATGCTCTCGGTCTTCCTCATGCCGATCTGCATCGGCGCGAGCCGTTCGATCGAGAAGCGGGTGGGCGAATACATGGCCGCCTTCCTGCTCGTCGAAGTGTTCATGCTCGGCGTGTTCATGGCGCAGGACATGTACCTGTTCTACATGTTCTTCGAAGCCGGCCTGATCCCGATGTATCTCATCATCGGCATCTGGGGCGGTGCGGACCGCATCTACGCTTCGTACAAGTTCTTCCTCTACACGCTGCTCGGCTCGGTGCTGATGCTCGTCGCGATGCTGTGGATGGTCCACACCGCCGGGACCAGCGACATCCCGACGCTGATGGCCTACGACTTCGACCCGCATGTCCAGACCTGGCTGTGGCTCGCCTTCTTCGCCAGCTTCGCGGTGAAGATGCCGATGTGGCCGGTTCACACCTGGCTTCCGGCGGCGCACGTTCAGGCGCCGACGGGCGGCTCGGTCATCCTGGCGGGCGTGCTGCTGAAGATGGGCGGCTACGGCTTCATCCGCTTCTCGCTCCCGATGTTCCCCGAAGCCTCGGTCTATTTCGGACCGCTGGTGTGGGGCCTGTCGATGGCCGCCGTCGTCATCACCTCGCTGATCGCGCTGGTGCAGAGCGACATGAAGAAGCTGATCGCCTATTCGTCGGTCGCGCACATGGCGATCGTCACCATCGGCCTGTTCGCCTTCAACGTGCAGGGCCTCGAAGGCTCGATGCTGGTGATGCTCAGCCACGGTCTGGTCGCAGGCGCGCTGTTCCTGTGCGTCGGCGTCATCTATGACCGCCTGCACACTCGCGAGATCAGCCGTTACGGCGGCCTCGCGATCAACATGCCGCGTTACGCCGTGTTCTTCCTGCTGTTCACGATGGCCTCGATTGGCCTGCCGGGCACCAGCGGGTTCGTCGGTGAATTCCTGAGCCTCGGCGGAATCTATCAGGTCTCGACCTGGACGGCGCTGATCTGCACCACCGGCATCATCCTGGGCGCGGCGTACATGCTGTACCTCTACCGCCGGGTCGTGTTCGGCGAGCAGAAGAACGCCGATGCCGCCGCGATGCCCGACCTCGACGCCCGCGAACTGGCGATGGTCATCCCGCTCGCGCTCGCCGCGCTGTGGATGGGCGTCTACCCCGAGAGCTTCATCGCTCCGATGCGTGCCGACATCGCCGCGCTCGACGCGCGCCTCGCCCGTGCCAAGCCGGCCGGCGACAGCGCGCCTACACCTGGAAAAGCTAAGCCTGCGCACGAAGAAGCCGCTGCGCATGGGGGGTCACACTGATGGACTGGTCGCACTCCCTGCGCCTGATCGCGCCGGAAGAAACGCTGAGCATTGCAGGTCTGATCCTGCTTCTGATCGCCGCCTGGGGCGGTGACAAGGCAAGCCGCCTGATCTCGATCCTCGCCGTCACGGCGCTGGTCGGGGCCGCGTTCCTTGTCGCCCCCGCGCTGTGCGGCGGGCACATGGGTCCGGACTACTCAGCATTCTTCGGCCAGGTTCACGCCGATGCCTTCTCGGCCTTCGGCAAGATACTGATCTACCTTTCGGCTGCCGCTACGCTCGTCGTCGCGCCTGCCTTCTTCGAGCGCCTCGGCGCGATGCGGGCCGAGTTCCCGATCCTCGTGATCTTCGCGGCGGTCGGCAGCGGCATGATGGTGTCGGCGGGTGACCTGCTGGCGCTGTATATCGGCCTCGAAATGAACTCGCTCGCTGCCTACGTGCTGGCCGCCTTCGTGCGGACCGACGGACGCTCGGCGGAAGCAGGCCTCAAGTACTTCGTGCTGGGCGCGCTGGCTTCGGGCATCCTGCTGTTCGGCATGAGCCTGACTTACGGCTTCACCGGCACCACCTCGTTCGCGGGCATCAACGCGGCGCTGGCGGGCGGTCTGTCCAACGGCGCGCTGTTCGGCATCGTGTTCATGCTGGCGGGCCTTGCCTTCAAGATCAGCGCCGTGCCGTTCCACATGTGGACGCCGGACGTCTACGAAGGCGCGCCGACCCCGGTGACGAAGTTCTTCGCCACTTCGGGCAAAGTCGCGGCCATCGGCCTGACCATGCGCGTGATGCTCGATGCCTTCGGCGACCAGTCGGACGCATGGCGCCAGATCATCGTCTTCGTGGCGCTCGCCTCGATCGTGGTCGGTGCGCTGGGTGCGATCGGCCAGAAGAACATCAAGCGCCTGATGGCCTATTCGTCGATCAACAACGTCGGCTTCATCCTCGTGGGCCTCGCCGCGGCGAACCCGCAGGGTGCTTCGGCAATGCTGTTCTACCTCGTGATCTACGTCGCGATGACCGTCGCGGGCTTCGTTACCGTGCTGATGCTGCGGGACGAAAACGGCGACAACGTCGAGGAAATCGGCCAGTACGCTGGGCTCTCGCGCACCCGTCCGGGTCTGGCCGCCGCGCTGGCATTCGTGATGTTCAGCCTTGCCGGTATCCCGCCGATGTTCGGCTTCTGGGGCAAGTTCCTGGTGTTCAAGGCCGCCGTCGACGCCAACATGATGCCGCTCGCGGCGATCGGCTTCGCGGCCTCGGTGATCGGCGCGTTCTACTACCTGAAGGTCGTCAAGGTCATCTACTTCGATGAGCCGGTCGATGCCATCAAGTGGAAGAGCGACGTGTGGCACAAGGCGATCTTGGGCGTGACCTGCCTGTTCATCTCGCCGCTGGGCTATCTGCTGAGCGGATGGCTGCAGGGCCTGACGGATACCGCCGCGACCGCGCTGTTCCACACGCTTTGATCGAAATCGTAGCAGAAACGGGGTCCACGAATCAGGATCTCGCGCAGCGGCTCTCCGGCGGTGAATACCTGCCAGAGGGCCGCTGGCTCGTTGCGGACCGGCAGAATGCGGGCAGGGGGCGTCTTGGCCGCGTCTGGGATGACGGTGCGGGCAATTTCATGGGCTCGACCGTGGTACGCATCGCGCCCGGCGATCCATCACCCGCCACGCTGGCGCTGCTGACGGGCCTTGCTGTTCACGAGGCCCTCTCCCGCTTCGTCAGCCATGGCCTGATGCTCAAGTGGCCGAACGACCTGCTGCTTCACGAAGCCAAGGTGGCGGGCATCCTGCTGGAGATGATTTCGGGCGTGGTCATCGTCGGCATCGGTGTGAACCTCGTCCATGCGCCCGAAGTGCCGGGTCGCCGGACCGCTGCGCTGGGCGAGCTGGCCCCCAGCCGCGATATCTTCGCCGAGGCGCTGGCAGCCAGCTTCGACACCGAACTGCAGCGCTGGCGCTCGGTCGGCCTTGCCCCGCTGCTGCGTCGCTGGCAGAGTGCGGCGCACCCGCAGGGAACCCCGCTTCGGGTGCTTCCGCCCGGTGAAGACGCGGTCGAAGGTGCGTTCGCGGGACTGGCGGAGGACGGAAACCTCCGCCTCGCCCTGCTTGACGGATCGATCCGGACGATCCACGCGGGTGACGTCCTGCTCGTATGAGGAACTGAAAGAGCATGCTGCTCGCTATCGACGCCGGCAATACCAATGTCGTCTTCGCGCTGCTGGAAGGTCGCACGATCAAGGGCCGCTGGCGCATCGCCACCGACCCGCGCCGCACGGGCGACGAATACGCCGTCTGGCTGATGCAACTGCTCGCCATTCGCGGCGTGAAGGCGCAGGAAGTCACGCAGATCGTGATTTCCACCGTCGTCCCCCGAGCGCTGCACAATCTCGAGATACTGGCGCGCCATTACTTCGAGATCGAACCGCTGATCGCCGGGCAGGGCAAGGCCGAGTACGGCATCGACATCGACGTGGAACAGCCCAGTTCGCTCGGCGCCGACCGGGCGGTGAACGCCATCGCCGCGCACGACAAGCATGCGGGTGACCTCATCGTCGTCGATTTCGGCACCGCGACCACCTTCGACGTGATAGACTTCAACGGAGCCTACAAGGGCGGCATCATCGCGCCGGGCATCAACCTCTCGCTCGACGCGCTGGTTGGCAATACGGCGAAGCTGCCGCGCATCGCCATCGCCGCGCCCAAGAGCACCAGCGTCGTCGGCCGCAACACCGAGGATCAGATGCTGATCGGCGTCTTTTGGGGCTACGTCGCGATGATGGAGGGTCTGATCGCCCGCATCCGCGCCGAGATCGGCCGCCCCGCCAAGGTCATCGCCACGGGCGGCCTCGCCGTCCTGTTCGACGAGGCCACCAATATTTTCGATGCCGTTGACGCGGATCTCACGATCGACGGCCTCGCCATCATTGCCGAAAGGGCAGCTTCTAAGTGATTCCCGGTAAGGAACTTCTATTTTGTGCGCTCGGCGGTTCGGGCGAAATCGGTATGAATGTCAATCTCTACGGCTGTCAGGGCAAGTGGCTGATGGTCGATCTGGGGATGACGTTCTCCGGTAACGAATACCCCGGCGTCGACCTGGTCTTCGCCGACCTCGAATTCATTGAGAACGAGCGCGAGAACCTGCTCGGCATCGTCCTGACCCATGCGCATGAAGATCACATCGGCGCGGTTCCCTACTTCGCCGAGGAACTGGGCGTGCCGCTTTATGCGACGCCGTTTACCGCCAAGCTGGTCGCCGCCAAGCTGGAAGAGGCGGGAATCCTCGACCGGGTCGAACTCAACGTGGTCGACGATCTGGAGAACTTCCAGATCGGCCCGTTCGGCATCCGCTACGTGCCGCTGGCGCACTCGATCGCCGAAGGCAACGCGCTGCTGATCGAGACGCCGTACGGCCGCATCTTCCACACCGGCGACTGGAAGCTGGACGACGAGCCGCAAGTCGGCACCCCGGCGACGCAGGCCGAACTGACCGCCATTGGCGACGAGGGCGTGCTGGCGCTCGTCTGCGATTCCACCAACGTCTTCAATCCCGAGGCTTCGGGTTCGGAAGGCGACGTCTACCGGGGCCTGCTGGCCGAAGTGAAGAAGCACAAGGGCCGCCGCGTGCTGGTGACGACTTTCGCCTCCAACGTCGCGCGCCTGCAGACGCTGGGCGATGTGGCGAAGAAGACCGGCCGCCAGTTGTGCGTGGCGGGCCGCTCGCTCGACCGCATCATCCAGACTGGCCAGTCCTGCGGTTATCTCAAGGACTTGCCCGACCTCGTCGATCCCGACACCGCGATGGACCTGCCGCGCGGCGACGTGCTGATCGTCGCCACCGGCGGTCAGGGCGAACCGCGCGCCGCACTCGCCCGCGTGGCCGAGGGCAATCACCCGATCAAGCTCGACAAGGGCGACGTCGTGCTGTTCTCCAGCCGTCAGATTCCCGGCAACGAAATCCAGATCGGCCGCATCCAGAACCGTCTGGCCGAGCAGGGCGTCATCGTCGTCACCGATCGTCAGAGCGAAATCCATGTGTCGGGCCACCCCGGCCGCCCGGAGCTGGAAGCGCTCTATTCGTGGATTCGGCCGCAGATCCTGCTGCCGGTGCATGGCGAAATCCGCCACATGAAGGAACAGGCACGTCTCGGCGTCACCAGCGGCATTCCCAAGGCGATTTTCCAGAAGAACGGCGATCTTGTGCGCCTCGCGCCCAACCACCCGGGCAAGTTCGGCGAAGTGCGCGCGGGCCGTCTGGTGCTCGACGGCGACATCATCGCGCCCGCTGACGGCGAGGCGATCATCATGCGCCGCCGCATCGCCTTCAACGGCGTCATTTCAGTGGCAGCGGATCGCAAGGGCAGGGTCGAAATCTCGGCGCTGGGCCTGCCGCTCGACGAGGACTACGCTGGGTTCGTCGAGGAAGCTAGGCGCGACGTTGCCGAGGCGCTGAAGCGCGCGGGCAAGGCGGATCGCGATACCCGCTCTGAAGCCGCGCGCCTTGCCGCGCGCCGCGCTGCGACGCGCTGGTCAGGGAAGAAGCCGCAAGTGCAGGTGCTGTTGCTGGAGGATTGATGCGATGGCGATGAACTGGACCTCGATGATCGCGATCTACGCCCTGTTCTGGGTGCTGAGCGCGTTCATCGTCCTCCCGGTCGGCCTGCGCACGCCGGACGAAGTGGAGGGCCATGTCATCGAGAAGGGCCACGCCACCAGCGCGCCGGTGAACTTCCGCCCGAAGCTGGTCGCGCGCCGGGCGACCATCGTGGCGGTGGTGCTTTTCGGGCTCTACTACGCCAATTATGCGAACGGGTGGATCACCGTGGACGACGTGAACCTGTTCGGGACGCCGCCGGTCAAGGATCTCGGCTACTGAGCTTTGGCTTTGGCGTCGTTCCGCGCTAGAGGCACGCCATGGAACCACTGGATACCAGCGCGCCGCGTCTGTGCGTGGCGGCGCTTTACTGCTTCACCCGTTTCGACGACCCGGCCGCGCTGAAGGCGCCGCTCGAGGCGCTATGTCATGAGCATGGCGTTCGCGGCACCTTGCTGCTGGCGGGAGAAGGCATCAACGGGACCATCGCCGGGACCGACGCCGGGATCGATGCGATCGTGGCGCATGTGCGTGGGCTGCCGGGCTGCGAGGGCGTGGACGTCAAGTTCTCCGACGCGCCGCACATGCCGTTCCACCGCATGAAAGTGCGCCTCAAGCGCGAGATCGTGACGATGGGCCAGCCCGATATCGACCCGCTGGCGATCGTGGGTACGTATGTCGAGCCGGAGGACTGGAACGCGCTGATTGCCGATCCGGATACGATCGTGATCGATACCCGCAACGACTACGAGGTAGCGGTGGGTACGTTCGCGCGGGCCATCGATCCGCACACGAAGACTTTCCGTGAGTTTCCAGAGTGGTTCCGTAGCGAGCGCGAGCGGCTGCTCGGGCAGGGCAAGGCGCCGAAAGTGGCGATGTTCTGCACCGGCGGCATTCGCTGCGAGAAGTCCACGGCCTTTCTCAAGCAGGAAGGCGTCGAGGACGTCTTTCACCTCAAGGGCGGCATCCTGAAGTATCTGGAGACCGTGCCGCAGGAACAGAGTCTGTGGGAAGGCGAGTGCTTCGTTTTCGACCAGCGGGTGACCATCGGCCATGGGCTGGCACCGGGCAGCTATGAACTATGCCATGCCTGCCGCCGTCCGATCAGCGCCGAAGACCGGGCTTCGGAACTTTATGAGATTGGCGTCAGTTGTCCGGCCTGTCACGGTGAGCGTACCGAGGAACAGCGCGCCGCCTACCGCGAACGCGAACGGCAGGAAAAGCTCGCGGCCCGCCGGGGTGAGGCTCATGTCGGGGCGGTATATCGGGGCGAATAAGGCCGCGACGAGGGCTGAGGTATCTGCCGCAACGTCCTAATATTGTGTCATTGCGAGCATGGTGAAACAATGCCGGGGCGGTTCAGCGTGACCCTGGATTGTTTCGCTATGCTCGCAATGACGAAAGGGCGGTCAGTCCAACCTCACCCGCGCAGGCGCTCGATGCCCTGTGCCAGCGCGACGTAGAGCTTGCCCATGTCCGACGACAGCAGGGTGACGCCAAGGGCGTTTCCGTCTCTGGTCGAGAGCACCTGCCGCAGGATCGATTCGAAATCGTGGATGTAGCGGCTGACGTTGGCCCGGAAGGCGTCGTCACGCTCGAAGACCTGCTGGACGGCCTTTGCCTCGCCGGCGTCGAGCAGGCTTACTGCCCGGCGGGTGAATATGCCCCGGTCACCACGCAGGTATGCGGCCCAGGCACTGTCCGAGATGTCGCTCGACAGAACCGTGGCGATGTCGATGGCGTTCGAATTGAGGGATTCGGTGATGAACGCGGCGCGGCGGGCAAAGTCGTTGTCGACCTGCTCCGTTGCCTGTTCGCGTGCCTGCGTGACCCGGCCTTCGAGATTGCCGACGAGGTCATCCACCTTGGCGATCTGTTCGCGTAGCTGCGTGGCGGCTTCGCGGGTGACGCCCGAGGCATGAGCCACGGCCTGCTCGAGCTGGCCGGAAATCTCCGAAACCTTGCCGCGCATGGCCTTCTCGATGGCCGCAGCACTTTCGTCGCCAAGGGTTTCGGCGATACGGATGATGCGTTCGGCACTGTCTTCCTCGATCGCGGACACCGTCTCGTCGAGGGTCGTGCCCAGCGCGGCGAGGGCGCCGACCAGGGCGCCTCCCGCCTTGTCGGCGGCCGTCTGTGTGGCAGCGTCGATCTCGCCGAGCGTGTCCTGTAGGCGCCCGAACAAGGCGACGTGATCGGCGCCGCGTGCGGAAATCTGCGCCTGTGCCTGCGAAAGTCCACCGATGAGCGCGTCGAGATCGCGACCGGATACACCGATTTCGGCTGCGACATCCTCGCCGCCCTGTGCCGCTTCGCGCAGCTGCGCAAGCACGCTGCCGAGCCCTTCCTGAATGCGCCGCAGGCGGTCTTCCGAAACCGCCAGCGCTTCGGGAAGGGCGCTGCCGGTCTGGCGGGCGCTCGCCTGGATGAGTTCGAGCAGTCGCACGCTGTCTTCGGTGAGCTTCTCCACCTCATCGTCGGTGACCGCGAGCGTGGCGCGCGCGGCAGTGAGGCGATCGGTGAGCGCCGTGAGGCTGATGGACAAGCGATCTTCCGCTTCGCCGGTTTGTGCGGCGATGGTTTCGAGGCGGGCCTCGAAACGGCCGAGTTCGCCGGTGACCGCAGCCGCGCGTTCGGCAAGGGCAGCGGCCTGGATACGGTGCCGTTCGAGCCGCTCGGCGATCGAGGCGTCGAGTTCACCCAGCATGTGGTCGATGCGGGCGATCGCGTGCCGCTCCTGCTCGACCTGGCGCGACTGGCGTTCCTCGGCTTCCATGGCGAGGTGTTCGGCACGAAGGCCGATCGATTCGTCGATCTGGCAGGCTTCGCCGGCGATCGCCGCCAGACGGCTGGCCAGCGCATCGACGGCGGTTTGCTGAGCCTCCATGATGGCGACGCCGGTGGCGGCCTGTTCTTCCGACAGGTTGGAAAGCGACGTACGCAGGTGCTCGGTCGCACGTTCCTCGGCCTGGCGCAGTGCGCGAGAGACGACGTCGCTCTCGTCGCGCAGGGCACCGAGGCGGGCGCGCAGCGAGGTGAGGCTTTCGGCTTCCTGACGGTCGAGCTGGCGACGCCCTTCGTCGATTTCGTCGGTCAGCGTCTTGGCGCGGACGCGAATCGCGGCGAGGGCATCGACCTCGTGCTTGTCCAGTCGGGTGCGGAATTCCTCTCCGCGTTCGTCGAGGGCCAAGAAACGCGCGGTGACGGCCTGTTCGAGCTGTTCGCTGCGGGCGCTGAAGCCGTCGAGCGTCTCGTTGACCTGATCGCGCAACATCGAAACCTGCCGGGTGCTGGCGGAACCGAACTCGTTGAGCCGGTTGAAGCCGTTGATCATGTCCTCAAGCTGGGCATGGGCGGTGCGACCGGCATTGGCGATGGTGTTGGTGACGTCCTTCGCCGAACTGGCGATGACGGGCAACTGGCCGCGCAGCTTCTCCATGTTGTCGAGCGCGGCGCTGCTGACCGAACTGATCGAATCGACCCGCGCGCCGTTGTCGCGCACGAGTTCCTGCAGGCGTTCGGCATTCTGGGAAAGACGTTCCGCTGCGAGGCGGCCCAGCGTTTCGAGATCGCGCGCTTGTGCGGCGACGAATTCGCGTGCGAGACTCAACTCACGGTTCACCGTGGTGAGGCGGCGTTCGAGCAGGGCGGATTCGGCCGAGAGCGTTTGCGCGATATGCCCGAAGCGCCGTGCCTCCCGTGTGCTGCGGCGCATCGCGATCAACCAGACGACGCCGACCAGCAGCACGGGCACACACCATTGCATGACGAGCGCGGGAACCGCGGCGAGCGTCAGGCCGGTTTTCATTGCGGGCACTTGCGCGAACAGGAACAGGCCGCTCCATGCGACGACCGCCGCCCCGGCAACGGCGGGCGCGATCCATTCGCGCCCGGAAGAGGGCGTGAAGGATTCGCCGGCGTCATCTGCCGCCACCCAGGCGTCGTCCCAGGTTTCGGAGGTGTCCGACTCCGTCGTCGATTCCACGGCGGTTTCCGACATCTGGGTGTCCGACGGCTCGCCGGTGCCCGCGCCGAACGCGATGATCCTGTTTTCCCCAACCATCCAGCCAGGATACCACGTGCACCGGACCGATAAACCCCGGTTTAAGACTTCCGGGATTAAACTGGGGAAATGGCATATGAAGCAGGAGCCCTGGAAGCCACTCTCGCCGCTGCAGCCGGGGGCGATCCCGTACTGATGGCGGAACTGCGAGCGGCCTATATCGAGGGCGTCGGTCGGCAGGTCGATCTCCTCGAGCGGGCGCGGTGCGACGGCAACTGGGTGGTCGCAGCGACGCGGCTGAAGGGGCTGGCGGCGAGCTTTCACTCGGTGCATCTGCTGGGATTGGCACAGGATGCCCTCGATGCCGCGCCGGGTGAGCCTGCCGTGGTGCGCCGCCTCAAGACCTACCTGACGGAGTTTTCCGGAACCTGATCCCCCGTTCAGGCCGACTGCCGGTTTGGTCGGGTACTGGGGTTTGGCACTGGGGCTTGGCACTGGGCTCCGACCTGCCTACATCCTTGGCCGGGGTGCTGGAGTTTCGGATTTGCGCATAGCATTGTTGGCCATGACGGAGCCTGCCGCGACAGGGCAGCCGTTCCCGCGCGCATTCCTGCGCGTTGCAGGGGCGAGCGTGGCGCAGCACCAGCTCGGTATGGCGCTGGCGCTGGAATGCCAGCGCGTCATCTGCATGGCGCGCGGCACCACGCCAGAACTGATCGCCCTTCAACACGATGCGGAGGACGCGGGGCTTCAGTTCGCCATTGCGACGGGGGCGGGTCAACTTGCCGGTCTGGTTACGGCCGGGGACGAGTTGATCGTCGTCTCGGAAGGACTTTTCGCCGATCCGACGGCGGCTGCGGCGCTTCTCGAAGGACGGTCTCCGACCGTGCTGGTGCAGCCGGTCGAAGGCGCGCTTGCCGCCGGTTTCGAGCGGATCGACATCAATCGCGCCACGGCTGGGCTGATGCGCGTGCCGGGCGCGCTGGTCGAGCGATTGCACGAATTGCCGCTCGACGTGGATGCGATCTCGGCGCTGACACGCATCGCGCTCCAGTCCGGCATCACCATGCGCGAGGTTCCGCCTGCGGCGCGGGCGGGGTCAGGCTGGCGTATGGTCCGCAGCGAGGCGGAAGCCTACGCGCTGGAGGACGAGTGGATGCGTACGCGCTTCGCGCAGGAGGGAGCGCGGACGCCGGGACGTACGATCGCGCGCTTTGCGGTCCTGAGCTTCGGATCGTCGCTGCTGCATGCGGGCAATGCCAGCAATGTGGTGTCGGCGGCGGTGCTGGTCATGCTCTTTATTGCGGCGGGTGCGGGCTGGTTCGGCTTCCTGTGGTGCGCCTTCGGGTTCCTGGCGATCGCCTGGCTGCTGGTGGAGGCGAGCAGACTGCTGCGCGCGGCGGAGCGGCACGC
Organism: Sphingomonas sp. LH128; assembly: GCF_000293195.2. Classification (NCBI taxonomy): domain Bacteria; kingdom Pseudomonadati; phylum Pseudomonadota; class Alphaproteobacteria; order Sphingomonadales; family Sphingomonadaceae; genus Sphingomonas; species Sphingomonas sp. LH128. Next base: position 25,013 of record NZ_ALVC01000449.1, on the reverse strand, counting down.
GCTGGGCCAGGCATCTCCGGCGATCCCGCGCGCGGACGCACTGGTCTGGCTGGTCGATGTGGTCTTCGCTGCGCTGATACTGCTGGACACGCCGCGCTTTCCGGGGGAGCCGGTGCTGGCCTGGCTGTGCACTCCGGCTGTTCTCATGATGCTTCTGGTGCTGCTGCCGCGCATCGCCGCCGGGCGGTTCGCCGGTCTCTTCGCAGACCGGGCGTTGCTGGGCCTGATCCTCGCGTTCGCGTCCGGGTTCGGGCAGGTGCTGCTTGTCGTGAGGCTACTTTCGGCCGGGCTGGTCGCTGCGGCACTCGTGCTGCCGCGTCGGCGCGACGGCTAACCTCGAATTAACCAGATGCCGGTTAGACGGGTCATATGATCGATCAGGCCGCTCATCCGGCGGATACGCAAGCCGTGGAGGCCGCTCTGAGACGCGACCTCGTGCGCGGTGACGCTGCGGCGGCGTCTGCACTTCCGGTGCTGCGCTATCTCGTCGCCGCCGAACAGAACGCGGCTCTGAGCGAAGAGATTCTCGCGCGCGTAAAGGGCATTCTCGCCGACATCGCCGGGCAATTGCTCGATGCCCTGATCGGAAGTGCCGACCGGCGTGCGCATGCTCCCGAGGAAATCGCGGTGCTGACGCGGGCTTTCCTCGATGAGCCGGTGTTGCTGGCGCATATCCACGCCGCCGCGCTGGAATGGCAACTGACCGAACGATTGCAGGAGCGGATCGGTCTAGACCCGGTCGCCTCGCCGCTCATACGCGAACGTGCAGGCTACGGCGATGCCCTGGCACGCGGCTTCCTTGCGGCTCAGGCGAACTGGAGCCAGGGGCAACGGCGGATGGCTCTGCCCTTGGCGGAACTGCCTGACGCCGTGCTGGAAGCGGTGCTTGCGATCCTGCGTGCGCTTGTCGGTGCCGAACCTGCTCTATCCGAACGCGCGTCTGCGGTCGAAGCGGAGGCCCGACGTCATCACGCGGCCCGCGCCAATCGGCTGCAGTGGGCGGAACGCTTGGTCGCCGATCTGGACACCGAGACGGCCTTGTCGATATCTCATGCCGGGGTCGCGTTGTTCCTGACGGCTCTGTCCTTGCGTTCGGGAGAACCACGCGACGTGGCCGCCACGGCGACGCAGCCGGGCCAGCAGGCGCGATTGGCGCTGAGCCTGCTCGCCGCGCAACTGCCCTCCGGTCTTGCCGAGGAGCAGGTGTTGGCGATTCACGCGGGGGCGAACCTTCCGAACGGGCTATCCGGCATCGATGCATGGCGCGCTGCGTCGATCCTCTCGAACGGTGCGACTTCGCGATGAGCCCGGGCGAAGGCGCCATTCTGGCCCATGCGACGTGCGATGCGCACGATCGTCTGATCAGCGCCGACGAGCCTCTCGCCGGACTGCAGTTGCGCTGTGGTGGCGAAATGCCCGGTACGATCGCGGTGCCGGAATTGCTCGAACTGGTGCGCCGTGCCCGACAGGCGCGCCGCCGCCTGGCTCAGGCGATCAGGGCGCAGGATGGCAACGATGCGATTTCTTCGTGGATCGAAGTCGAGCCGGAGGGCGAGGGATGCTCGATCCATGTGCGCAGCTGGCAGACGGCCGCTCTGGATTCCGAAGAAGGCAGTCCGGGCGAACATCGCCGCGCGGTGACCGATCGCCATGTCGCGGAACTGTGTGCATGGCTCGACGCGGGGCAGCGTCTGGTCGCGGTGACGTGCGATTCTCCCGAACTGGCGCAAGTGTCCGCCGCGATGGAGCAAGGCGCGGGGCGCTGCTGGACCGACTTCCTGCCGCCGGAGAACGTGACGCACCAGCAGCCGCTTCACTGGCGACTGCTCGACGGCGCGCCGGTGGTCGTCGCGGGCTCGCCGCGATCCTGGCGCGTCTCGCTGGTGCCGCATATCCGGCCCGGCTTCGAGCCGTCGGGCTTCGAACTGCTGCTGCTTTCCGACGAGGCACCGTCGGACTGGGTGCCGGTAGCGGAGCCTGAAGCGCCGCTGCAGCGCCGCGGACTGGTGGGGCAGGATCTGGCGCCGGTGCTCAAGCAGCCGATCGCGCGGATCGTCGCCAACGCCGAGACCATCCGCACGCGCCTCGCCGGACCGCTTCCCGATGCCTATGCCGAATATGCCGGAGAGATCGCCGGCGCGGGCAAGCTGCTGCTTGGTCTGCTGGAGGACATGGCCGATCTGGAAGTCGTAGAGGAGGACGGTTTCTCGACGACGCCAGATTACATCGATCTCGCCGATGTCTCGCGGCAGGCCGCCGGTATCCTGGGCGTCCGGGCGCGGGAGAAAGACATCTCGATCGTGGCGCCGCCGCTCGATGACCATGCCCCGGCTCTGGCGGAATTCCGCCGTGTCCTGCAGGTTCTGCTGAACCTCATCGGCAATGCCATTCGCTACTCGCCGGAAGGGTCGCGCATCGATGTGCGGGTTTCGGTCGAGGGAGGACGCGCCATCGTCGTCGTCGCGGATCAGGGGCCTGGCCTCAGCGATGAAGATCAGCTCCGGGTATTCGAGAAGTTCGAGCGTCTGGGCCGCAGTGGTGACGGCGGCTCAGGACTTGGTCTCTATATTTCCCGGCGACTAGCCCGCGCGATGGGCGGCGAGCTTTCCATCGAAAGCTCGCCGGGGCAGGGTGCCCGGTTCATCCTCGCAGTGCCGGTCGATCCCGACGCCTGACTGGTTTTAGCATCTGCGGGCGAGCCAAACGACAATGCCGCCCACCATCGCGAAGACTGCCCCGCGCACGGCCCATGCCCGGTCCGCAACCATCACGCTGTCGGCCGGCCACCTGAGCACGCCGGTGCCCTGCAAGACCACGAAAATCCCTGCCGCCATCATCAGCAGGCCAAGGGTCGTCGCCAGAATTCTAACAAACATCATGATTGTGCGCCCCTTTCGAGGAGAGGCTGCACGCCGGATGCGGCCGGATTGTGGCGTGAATGCTCAAATGGATCGGTTTTGACGATGACGGCAAACAAAAAGGCCCCCGCTTTCGCGAGGGCCTTTGCTTCGGATATCCACGACTGCGCGCGGAATGAACCTTAGCGCTTGTCGAGCGGCACGTAGTCGCGCTGAGTCGGGCCGGTGTAGAGCTGGCGCGGGCGACCGATCTTCTGGCCGGGATCGGAGATCATTTCGTTCCACTGCGCGACCCAGCCCACGGTGCGAGCAAGGGCGAACAGCACGGTGAACATGGTGGTCGGGAAGCCGATCGCCGAAAGGATGATGCCCGAGTAGAAGTCCACGTTCGGGAACAGCTTCTTCTCCGCGAAGTAGGGGTCGCTGAGCGCGATCTCTTCGAGGCGCAGCGCGGTCTCGAACAGCGGATCGGTGACGTTGAGGGCCTCGAACACTTCGCGCAGGGTCGACTGCATGACCGTCGCGCGCGGGTCGTAGTTCTTGTAGACGCGGTGACCGAAGCCCATCAGGCGGAACGGATCGCTCTTGTCCTTGGCGCGGTCGATGTAGTGCTGGATGCGATCGGGGGTGCCGATCTCCTTGAGCATATTGAGCGCGGCTTCGTTCGCGCCGCCATGCGCAGGACCCCACAGGCAGGCGATGCCCGCTGCGATGCATGCGAAGGGGTTCGCGCCCGACGAACCGGCAAGACGCACGGTCGAGGTCGAGGCGTTCTGCTCGTGATCGGCGTGGAGGATGAAGATGCGGTCCATCGCCTTTTCGACCGCCGGAACCACCTCGTACTCTTCCGCGGGCACGCCGAAGGTCATGCGCAGGAAGTTGCCGGTGTAGCTCAGCTTGTTGTCCGGGTAGAGGAACGGCTGGCCGACCGAGTACTTGTAGGCCATCGCCGCGATCGTTGGCATCTTGGCGATCAGGCGATGCGAGCTGATCTTGCGATGCTCGGGATCGGCGATGTCGGTCGAGTCGTGGTAGAATGCCGAAAGCGCGCCGACTACGCCGCACATGATCGCCATCGGGTGCGCGTCGCGGCGGAAACCGCGATAGAACGTCGCCAGCTGTTCATGCAGCATGGTGTGGCGCGTGATGGTGTTCTCGAACGTGGCAAGCTCGTCCTTGCTCGGCAGTTCACCATTCAGCAGCAGGTAGCTCGTTTCCATGAACGAGGAGTTCTCGGCCAGCTGGCCGATCGGATAGCCACGGTGCAGCAGAACGCCTTCGTCGCCGTCGATGTAGGTCAGCGCCGACTCGCAGCTCGCGGTCGAGGTAAAGCCCGGATCGAACGTGAACGCGCCCGTCTGGCCGTAGAGCTTGCGGATGTCGATGACGTCCGGACCCACGCTTCCCTTGAGAACGGGATAGTCATGTTCCGCGCCGCCGACGCTCAGTTTAGCCTGATCACCCACCAATTATCTCCTTATGACTGCGACCCGGCGGGAACCTGAGCCTGCTCGCCGATGCGCGCGAGGCTCTCTTCCCGTCCGAGCAATACCAGTACGTCGAATATCCCCGGCGAGGTCGTCTGACCCGTCAGGGCTGCCCGCAAGGGTTGCGCGAGCTTGCCGAGACCCAGTCCCAGGTCTTCGGCCATTGCCTTCAGGTTGGCTTCCAATGCCTCGAGAGTCCAGTCGGCCTGGCCGGACAGGCGCTCATGGATCGCGGCGAGGCGCTCGCGCCCCTCATCGGTCAGGAGCGCCAGCGCCTTCTCGCTCATGGCGAGCGGACGCTGGGCGAAGAGGAAGGCAGAGCCTTCTGCAAGTTCGTTGAGGTCCTTGGCACGGACCTTGAGCACGGGCATCGCGCGGACCAGCAGGTCGGCAGGCTCATCGCCGTCGACGCCATCGAGGCGCGCTTCGACGAGGCCCGCAAGCCGCACGTCGTCGGCCTCGCGCAGATAATGCCCGTTGAGATTCTGAAGCTTGGCAAGGTCGAAGCGCGAGGGGCTCTTGCCCACATCGACCATGTCGAACCATTCGATCGCCTGCTCGCGGCTGATGATTTCCTCATCGCCGTGGCCCCAGCCGAGGCGCAGCAGGTAGTTGAACACGGCTTCGGGCAGCAGGCCCATTTCGTCGCGATAGGCATCGACACCCAGCGCGCCGTGGCGCTTGGACAGCTTGGCGCCGTCCGAGCCGTGGATCAGCGGCACGTGGCCGTAGACCGGCACGTCCCAGCCCATGCCGTTGATGACGACGAGCTGACGGAAGGCGTTGTTCAGGTGATCGTCGCCGCGCAGGACGTGCGTTACGCCCATGTCGTTGTCGTCCACCACCACGGCCAGCATGTAAGTAGGGGTGCCGTCGCCGCGCAGGATGACGAAGTCGTCGATTTCCTCGTTCTGCACGGTGACCGTGCCCTGCACGAGATCCTCGATCGTCGTCGAACCCTCGCGCGGGGCCTTGACGCGCACCACCCAGGAACGGTCGGCCGGCCAGGTCGCGGGATCGGCATCGCGCCATTCGCTGTCGATGCGGAACGGGCGGCGTTCTTCCTGCGCCTTCTGGCGGCGCTCGGCGAGTTCTTCCTGGGTCAGGTAGCAGCGATAGGCGTGGCCGTTTTCCATCAGCTGCGCGGCGACTTCGGCATGACGGTCCGAGCGGGCGAACTGGAACACCGGCGCCTCGTCACCGTCGAGGCCCAGCCAGGACAAGCCGTCGAAGATCGCGTCGATCGCGGGTTCGGTCGAACGGGCGCGATCGGTATCCTCGATACGCAGCAGATACTTGCCGCCATGACGGCGCGCGAAAAGCCAGTTGAACAGTGCCGTACGAGCGCCACCGATATGAAGGTAACCGGTCGGCGAAGGAGCAAAGCGCGTTACGACGGCCTTTTTGCCAGTCGCTTCGCCCGATGCACTACCGCTTGCCATCTACCCGACCTTCCTGTCCTATTGGCGGCAATGGGGACCCACGCCGCAACTTGTGAAATTCCGCCTCCGGAAAGCCCCGGAACCGCTGCATTGCAGCATGGGCCATGGACCGCCAAGGGCCTCTTGTCGAGGGTTTTGGCAGTCGTCGAGCGATTTCTTTCCGGGGCGGAATTCGAACGCGCACCATGGGTGACGGTGGCCTTCGCAACCGGCATAATTGCGTGGTTTTGGCTGCCTTCGGCACCTGCCTGGGCAGGCCTTTGCGGCGCTCTTGTTGCAATTTGTGCAATTTGTTATGCATCCTTTCCCTTGCGCGTCGTTTACCCGCATCTCGGTCGGGCGTTGTCGCTGTTGCCGCTGGTGGTGGTTGCCGGTTGCCTCGTCGTCTGGGCGCGTTCCGAACTGGTGGGGCAACCCGCCATCGAGCGCCCACTATCGGGCAATTTCAGCGCGCAGGTTCTGGCGATCGAATCGCAGCCGGCCCTGGGACGCGACAGGTTGCTGCTGGCCATGCGTGACCCCCTGAGCGGCTTCGGCCATGACGCTTCGCCCGGCAACGCGATCAAGGTCCGGCTCAACGTTCCCGGCAAGGGATCGACGACCGGGATCGCGGTCGGCGATCTGGTGGCTTTCCGGGCACGGTTGATGCCGCCGGCGCCGCCCATGCTGCCCGGCGCCTACAACTTTGCGCGCACGTCCTGGTTCACAGGCATCGCCGCGAGCGGTTCGGTCACAGGTGAGGTGAAGGTCGTCCGGAAAGGCAAGCGAAGCGAGTGGGGATTGCTGGATATCCGACAATCTTTGACGAACCATATTCGCGCCCGCATCGGGGACGAACGAGCGGGCATCGCCGCTGCATTCGTCACCGGCGATCGCGGCGGCATTACGGAGGCTGACGACCAGGCCATGCGCGACTCGGGGTTGGCGCATCTGCTCTCGATCAGCGGCCTGCATGTCAGCGCGATGGTCGGGGCGGTCTATCTACTGGTCATCCGGTTGCTGGCGCTGTTCCCGTGGGTGGCCCTGAGGGTGAGGCTGCCGGTCGTCGCGGCCGGTGCGGGGGCCGCTGCAGGCGTCGCTTACACTTTGCTTTCCGGGTCGGAAGTTCCGACCGTTCGGTCCTGCATCGGCTCCCTCCTGGTCCTGATCGCACTGGCTTTGGGGCGGGAGCCCTTGTCCCTGCGCATGCTTGCGGTGGCGGCGTTCTGCGTCCTGTTGCTCTGGCCGGAGGCGGTGATCGGGCCGAGCTTCCAACTGAGCTTCGGCGCGGTCCTGGCGCTGATCGCCGTCAGTACGGCCAAGCCCGTGCGGCACTTCCTTGGACCGCGCGACGAAGGGCTTGCCATGACCGGGCTTCGCCATCTTGCCCTCCTGCTGCTGACGGGCGTGGTCATCGACCTCGCGCTCATGCCGATCGGCCTGTATCATTTCCACCGCGCCGGAGTGTATGGAGCGCTGGCCAACGTGGCGGCAATTCCGCTGTCTACCTTTGTCGTGATGCCTTTGCTGGCTTGTGCATTGGTCCTCGATATCGCCGGGCTGGGCGGGCCGGTCTGGTGGCTCGCCGGAATCTCGATAGACCTGCTGGTCGGCCTGGCCCGCTGGTTCGCGTCGAGACCGGGCGCTGTGAACCTGCTTCCCGGTACAGACACCTGGGCATTCCTGCTTTTCGTCGCGGGAGGTCTGTGGATGGGCCTTTGGAGCGGCCGCATTCGCTGGGCCGGGCTACCGATCGCCTCGGTCGGTGTGTTCTTGCTGGCGACCGCACCGGCGGCGGACATTCTGGTGTCCGGAGATGGTCGTCATGTCGGGCTGGTCGAAGATGGCGGGAAACGGCTTTACCTGCTTCGAAACAGCGAAAGCGGCTACGCCCGGGACAATCTCATGGAATTCGCCGGGATCGAGGCCGATCCGGTCACGTTCGACAAGTTCCCGGGTGCTCGCTGCAACCGTGATTTCTGCGCCTTGCCGGTCAGACGCTCCGGCACCACATGGCATGTGCTGGTTTCGCGGGGCCGCGATGCCGTTGCGGAACGGTCGCTCGCCGCTGCATGCGAACGCAGCGACATCGTCATATCGGATCGCTGGCTGCCGCGCAGTTGCAAGCCGCGCTGGTTCAAGGCCGATCGAGGATCGCTTGGGCAGACCGGCGGGCTGGCGGTATATCTGGGCAAGGCCCGTATCGATACGGTAGCCCAGACCCAAGGTGAACACGGCTGGTGGCGTCCCCGGCCTGTTCACCGTTACAGGAATGCTCCTGCGCCGCGCAAATCGCAGTAATTACCGGTTGCTGCTGCGCCAAGGCCTTCATGGCGCAGCGTGGCCGTGTCAGTTGTACCGTCGAAGCAGGCCGGCGAGCTTGCCTTGCACTTCCACTTCGTCCGCACCGTAAATCTGCGGTTCGTAAGCGGCATTTGCGGGATCCAACCGCACCATTCCCGCCTCGCGCCGAAGGTACTTGAGGGTCGCCTCTTCCCCGCGGATCAGGGCAACGACGATCTCGCCGTCGCGAGCGGCATTCGTGCGCTTCACGAGGGCGAAATCACCATCCAGAATGCCCGCTTCGATCATCGAGTCGCCGGAGACCTCGAGCGCGTAATGCTCGCCGGAGCCAAGCAGGGCGGCAGGGACAGGCAACATGGACTGTCCTTCGAGAGCCTCGATCGGCACACCTGCGGCAATACGCCCGTGCAGCGGGATCTCGATAACGTCGTTGGCGGCTTCGACGGAACGACGCGGCGTCTGCGGACGCGCCATTCCATCATTGCTGTTCGCTGCAGAAGGACGCAGGGCCTTGCTTCCCGTGTCATCGGCCTGGCGCAAGACTTCGAGCGCACGTGCACGGTTGGGAAGGCGGCGGATGAAGCCGCGTTCTTCCAGTGCGGAAATCAGCCTGTGAACACCGGACTTGGACTTGAGGTCGAGCGCCTCCTTCATCTCCTCGAAGCTGGGGGAGATGCCTGTCTCCTCAAGCCGGACCTGGATGAACCGGAGCAATTCGTGCTGCTTGCGCGTCAACATGTCGCTGCCTTCTCGTGACCTCCGAACCAGGCAAACCCTGATCGCGTTTGTTCTGGTAGTGAACATTGAGGGAACAATCAAGCAACCAATTGCCGATACTTCAGGCAATACCGCCGTTCTGGAGCAAGTATATCCGGACTTCTTCGCCAGCCTGTGCCGGACCGGCCAGCGCCGGCCGATCGACCAGTACGTTGCTTGCCGCCAGGGACGACAGGGCGCCGCTGTCCTGCAGTGGGCTTACCGTCACATTTTCTCCGTCCCACCAACCGCGCAGGAATTCCCGGCGACGGCCGCTTGGGTGCAGCGGCATGGCCAGCCGGGCTGTCAGCCGCATGGGCAAGGGGCGCGCAGCCCCCTGCATCGCGCGCAGGACGGGGAGCAGGAAATGGTAAGCGGTGACGTAGCTGGAGACCGGATTGCCCGGCAGGCCCAGCACGATCTGACGGCGTCCTGCCACGTCGCGGGTGGCGACTAGGATTGGTTTGCCGGGCTTGATCGCGACACGCCAGAAATCGATGCCCGCGCCCCAGCTTTCGAGTGCCGGACGAATGAGGTCGTGATCGCCGACCGAAGCGCCGCCGCTCGTTACGATGAGGTCGGCATCGGCGGATGCTTCGAAAGCGGAGGTTATTGCCTTGATCGTATCGGGCACCGGGCCGATCCGCCGCGCATCCACGCCCAGCGAACGCGCCATGGCCGTCAGCATCGCGCCGTTGCTGGCGGGAACCTGGTGCGGTGCACAGCGCTCCGGATCGGAGGCGAGTTCGTCGCCGCTGTCGATCACGGTCAGGCGCGGTGTGCGATGCACGGGAAGATGCGTATGGCCGGCCGCGATCGCCAGCGCCATCTGCGCGGGCGCGATGTGCAGACCAGCGGGCAGGACTTCCGCGCCCTGGGCAAAATCCATCCCGCAATGGCGGATGTGCTTGTGCGCCGGTGCGGGCGGCTCGCCCGAAAGTATCAGGTTCGCGCCCTCGCGTGTCAGGTCTTCCTGAATTATGACGGCCGCCGCGTCGGGCGGCAGCATCGCGCCCGTCGAAATTCGGACTGCCTCTCCTTGCGAGAGCGGGCCGGCATAAGGATGCCCGGCGGCACTTTCACCGACGATCCTCCAGGGGCCGCGCAGATCGCCTGCCGTGACGGCGTAGCCGTCCATGGCTGACAGATTTGCGGAGGGCTGCGTGCGTCTGGCGTGCAGCGGTTCAGCCAGGTAACGGCCGAGCGCGCCTTCGATATCGACACGCTCTATCGACAGCGGGGTGACGAGCGCGAGGAGGCGAGCTTGTGCCTCCTCCAGAGAGAGCGGCGCGGAGCCGTTTATTCGGCCCATCCGTCCATCTTCCAATGACCTGATTTACCGCCGATTTTCTCGACCAGGCGGATGTCTCCGATCACCATGCCCTTGTCGAGCGCTTTGGCCATGTCGTAAATTGTGACAAGTGCGATAGAAGCTGCTGTTATCGCTTCCATTTCTACCCCGGTGCGACCGGTCAGCGAAGCCTTCGCGATGACGCGGATAGCATTATCCTCGAAAGCGAAGTCGAGGTTTACGGCATCGAGCGGCAGCGGGTGGCACATGGGGATGAGATCGGCCGTCCGCTTGGCCGCCATGATGCCAGCAATGCGCGCGGTTCCAAGCACGTCACCCTTCGGAGCATTCCCGGCGCGGATCGCGGCAAGGGCATCCGCGCTCATGGAAATGCGTCCGGACGCCACGGCGATGCGCTGCGTCTCCGCCTTAGCGCCAACGTCGACCATGCGCGCGTTGCCGTCCGGGTCGATGTGGGTGAGGGACTTGCTCATCGCGAACCCATGGCGTTCAGGCTCCGGTTAGTAGCGCGCGCGTGGCTGCCTCGATGTCGTTCTGGCGCATGAGGCTTTCGCCGACGAGGAATGTCCGGGCGCCGCACGAGGACAGGCGTACCAGATCGGCATGGATGTTGATGCCGCTTTCGCTCACCAGCAGCGTGCCTTCCGGCGCCAGCGGGGCGAGGCGCTCAGTCGTGCCGATATCGGTGGCGAAACGTCGCAGGTCACGGTTGTTCACGCCAATAAGGCGCGATTTCAAACGACTTGCACGCTCCATTTCAGATTCGTTGTGAACTTCGACGAGGCAGTCGAGGCCACGCTCGATCGCAGCGGCTTCGATTTCCGCCATCAGTACGTCGTCCAGTGCGGCGACGATGATGAGGATGGCATCGGCACCGATCGCGCGCGCTTCGGCGACCTGCCAGGGATCGACTATGAAATCCTTGCGGATCACCGGAAGGCTGCAGGCGGCGCGGGCCTGGATGAGGAAATCCTCGTGGCCCTGGAAGTAGGGAGCATCAGTGAGCACGGACAGGCACGCGGCGCCGCCCCGCTCATAGGCGACCGCGTGCTGTGATGGCTGGAAGTCGCTTCTGATCAATCCTTTGGAAGGCGATGCTTTCTTGATTTCTGCAATCAAGGCGTAGCCGGTCGCGGCTTTGGCGCGCAGTGCCGCCTCGAAGCCGCGAGGGGGCGTCTGCATGGTAGCGCGGGCATCGAGATCGGCGATCGTGGCCAGCGGCTTGCGGGCGGCGACTTCCTCGCGCTTGGTATCGCAGATTTCGGTAAGTTTATCGGACATGGAATCCTCGTCAGGCGCGGGTTGCCGCGATCCAGCAGTCGAGCAAAGCCTTGGCGAGGCCCTTGTCGATCGTTTCTGCCGCTTCTTCGACGCCCTCGGCCCAGCTGTCCACTTCACCCGCCACCAGCAGCGCGCCTGCGGCATTGAACAGGACGGCGTCGCGATAGGCCCCGGGAGCGCCCATCAGCAGGTCGTTGAGGGCACGGGCGTTGTAGGCGGGGTCGCCGCCGCGAATGGCATCGACTGCGGCCGTCGGCAAACCGGCATCCTGCGGAGCGACGCGGCGCATCGACAGTTCCCGGCCGCGAATGTCCGCGACTTCGTTGCCGCCTGCGAGGCTCAACTCGTCGAGGCCCTCGTCACCGGAAATGACCATCGAGTGCTCGGTGCCAAGCCGCAGCAGGGCATCGGCGTAGATCGGCACATAAGCCGGGCGCGCGATGCCGACGAGCTGGCGCGAGACTTGCGCCGGGTTCGCCAGCGGCCCCATCAGGTTGAAGATCGTGCGGCGGCCTAGCGACTTGCGCAGCGGCATGAGCCGACCCATCGTCGGGTGGTGGCGCGCGGCGAACAGGAAGCCGATGCCGATTTCGGCGAGCGTGGATTCCGCAGTCTCGACGGCGCGGTCGAGGTTCAGCCCCATCGCTTCGAGGGTATCGGCGGCGCCCGCTTTGGAACTGGCAGCGCGGTTACCATGCTTGGCGACGGGGACGCCCGCAGCCGCGACCACCAGAGAAACGGCGGTCGAGACGTTGAGGGTGTGGAAGCCGTCGCCGCCGGTGCCGCAGACGTCGATGGCGCCTGCGGGCGCCTTCACCGGGATCATCCGCTCACGCATGGCGCGGGCCGCGCCCGCGATTTCGCTGGCGGTCTCGCCGCGATCCGACAAGGCGACGAGGAACTCGGCGATTTCGGATTCGGGCATTTCGCCGTCGAGGATTGCGGCGAAGGCGGCCTGCGCCTCGTCCTCGGCGATCGGGTGGAGGGGGTCGGGAAGGGTCATGCGCTCAGACGTTCCGGCAGTTTGGCCTCGATACCGCAAGTACGCAGGAAGTTCGCGAGCATGGCATGGCCGTGCTGGGTGGCGATGCTTTCCGGGTGGAACTGGACGCCGTGGATCGGCAGGCTCGCATGGCGGAAGCCCATGACATGGCCGTCGTCCGAGCGGGCGTTCACCACCAGCGTCTCAGGGATATCCTCGACGATCAGCGAGTGATAGCGCGTCGCGGTGAAGGGCGAGGGCAGCCCGGCGAAGACTCCGGTGCCGTCATGCGTGACAGGAGAGGTCTTGCCGTGCATCAGCCCGCCGCGCACGACCTTGCCGCCGAAATACTGGCCGATCGACTGATGGCCGAGGCACACGCCGAGGAGCGGCATCCCCGCGTCCGCTGCCGCGCCGACGAGGTCGAGGCTGATGCCCGCCTCGTTGGGGGTGCAGGGGCCGGGCGAGATCAGGAAGCCCTTCGCACCGCTGGAAATGGCCTGACCTGCGCTGAGCGCGTCGTTGCGCACGACTTCCACTTCGGCGCCCAGTTCCATCACGTAATGGACCAGGTTCCAGGTGAAGCTGTCGTAATTGTCGATGACGAGGATCATGACTTCGCCTTTGCGCTTTTCTCGACGACGATCAAGGGGCCGAGCGGAGGGCCGCCGTCGACGCGGCCATGTTCGGGGTCCCAGAGCGAGGATACGCTGCCGTCAAGGAACAGCGCATTGTCGCATTTCAGCGCGTCGCGGAAATAGCGCGCGAGCTTGCCGAAGGATACCGGCTCGTCGGAAATGACGAAGTGGGCGCGGCCCTTGTCATCGATGCCGACGCCGTTGCGCAGTTTCAGCGATTTGCCGTCCTCGTCGATCTTGGGATGCAGCTTGCCGGAGATGACCAGCATCGGGCCGGACTGTGTGCCGAAATCGGGACGGTCGGTGACGGACTTTGCGAAGTCGTCGCTGGCGCGGACATGCCAGTTGCCTGCCGCGTCGCCGTAGAAGACGCCGTTGGGGCTGAGGTGGAAGTTGCCCCAGCCTTCGTTGGTATTGAGGGCATGCTGCTTCTCGCCGTTCTCGACGTAGTAGCCGATCGGCTTGCCATCGGCGTCGAACATGCCGCCGTTCATCGCGAAGGCAACTTCGTGGCTGCGCGCCGGGCGGTCCACCGCGAGTTGCGAGAGGCTGCGATACGGCGCGCCGCCCTTGGGGCCGAGGACGGTGTGAATGGTGTGACGACCCGGCACGGCGGTACAGTGCGTGAAGCTGGCGCCCTCGAAGCTCGCGCCCTGGCATGGCGGAGGCGGCGGGGCGGACGGCTTGGCGGCGGGTTCTTCGGAGGAGCAGGCGGCGAGGATCGCGCAAGCTGCGAGGGCTAGTGGCGTTCGCATGCGATCAGATACGCTTGACCTGACACCGCCCGAAGCCTTCGCGAAAGCTGTCGAGAATGTCGTTAGCGACCTGATCCTTGGGCAACCATATCATGGTACAACCAGCTTCAGGCTTGGCGAGAAGAAGTCGTGCGTCTTCGGTCCACCAGCGGAAGTCCTTCCAGTTAAGGCTCAGGTCGACCGAGGGGCTGGCCACGGTGAAGCCGTCGCCTTGCATCCGATAGCTGGCGGCATTTCCGGCAAGATCGTTTTTCTGCCAATGGGTACGGGCCGTGCGGGGCAACGAATAGAAGAAGCCGATCGCGAGCAGCACTCCGGCTCCAACGAAATAGGCCAGTGAATGCAATGCCGATGCGCCGATCCTTGAAAGAAGGGACCCGGCATAAGCGCCGACGTTCAGCGCGGCGACGGTCACAAACAGCGCCAGCAAGAACAGGGCCGACCGCAATGTCAGCCACTGTCGGAGCAGATATAGCCGGTTGGCGTGCAGATAGTCGGGATAGCGGTATTCAGTCGTGAAGGCGCTCACTGCCCGAACCCGGGTTCCCCGGCCACGCGGATCGCTTCGCGCGCGGCGGCGAAGAGGGCGCCGCTCTTGGCTTCGCATTCGCGCTGTTCGTAGGCCGGGTCGCTGTCCGCCACGATGCCCGCACCCGCCTGCACGTGCAGGACGCCGTCCTTGAGGAGCCCGGTGCGCAGTACGATGCAGCTGTCCACCGAGCCGTCCGGCGCGAAGTAGCCGACGCCGCCCGCGTAAGGGCCGCGCGTCTCGGGCTCCAGTTCGGCGATGACCTCGCAGGCACGGACCTTGGGCGCGCCCGAGACGGTGCCTGCCGGGAAGCCCGCGAAGACCGCGTCGATGGCATCGTGCTTCGCGGTGTCGAGCCGGCCGACAACGTTCGAGACGATGTGCATGACGTGGCTGTAGCGCTCGATGGTGTAGCTGTCGGTGACCTCGACGGTGCCTGCAGCGGCGACGCGCCCTACGTCGTTACGGCCGAGGTCGAGCAGCATCAGGTGCTCGGCGCGCTCCTTGGGATCGGCGAGGAGGCCGGCTTCGTTGGCCTTGTCCTCGGCCGGGCTGGCGCCGCGCGGACGGGTGCCCGCGATCGGGCGGATGGTGACTTCGCCGTCACGCACGCGCACCAGGATTTCCGGGCTGGAGCCGACCAGCGCGAAGCCGGGCAGGTCGAGGAAATAGAGGAACGGCGAGGGGTTCACGCGCCGCAGGCTGCGGTAGAGCGCCAGCGGCGGGAGCGGGAACTCGCAAGTGAAGCGCTGGGCCAGCACGACCTGGAAGATGTCGCCCGCTTCGATGTAGTCCTTCGCGCGCAGGGCCATCGCCTTGTAGTCCTCCGGCGCGACGACGGGCGTGCGTACCGGCTCGGCGAGATCGGTGGCGACAGGCACGACGGGTGCAGGGGCGGCGAGGCGGCGCAGGGCTTCGTCGATGCGCTCGGCGGCGCGGTCGACGGCCGGAGCGGCGTCACCCGTTTCCGGCCACACCGGCGCAACGCAGAACAGTTCGTCCGAGAGCCGGTCGAAGATCAGGATCAGCGACGGGCGCACGAACAGCATGTCGGGCACTTCGAGCGGGCTTTGCGGCGCGCGCGGCAGCTTCTCGACAAGGCCGATCGTCTCGTAACCGAAGTAGCCGACGAGGCAGGCGAGAGCCTTGGGCAGCGCGACCGGAACCTCGCAGCGGCAGGTCTCGACCAGCGCGCGCAGTTCGGCGAGGGTGCCGCCGCCGAGCGGTGCGAACGCCTTGCGGTCGGCCTGCCATGCGCGGTTGATCTCGCAGGCCTCGCCGCTCGCGCGGAACACGAGGTCCGGGTCGAGGCCGAGCAGGCTGTAGCGCCCGCGCGTCTCGCCGCCTTCGACCGATTCGAGCAGGAAGTCGCCGCGCCCGTCCTCGATCAGCTTGAGGGCGGCGCCAACCGGCGTTTCGGTGTCGGCGACGAGCTTGCGCCAGACCAGCGCGGGTTTGCCCTGCGCCAGTTGCTCAAGCGTCGCCTTGCGGTCGAATTCGCGCTCCATTGCTGCCACCCCTCGCTTCGGCTCAGTTGGCGGCGGCGGTGCCGGCGAGCTGGTCGCGCACGGCGGCGATGGCATCGTCGTGACGCTTCACGCCGACGTCCTTGCGCATCGCGGCGCCGAGCGCGGAGGCGTAGCTCTGGCCGAGCTGCTGGCCGAGTTCGGTCTGGGCACGGCGGATCATGTCGGGCGAATCGATCGTGGCGGGCACGATGTCCTTGAGCTGGACGACGAACCAGCCGCGCTCACCCTCGGCCGACTGCACCTTCACAGTGTTCTTGGCCATGTGGAACATCAGCGAGACCGGCGGCGGCACCTGACGGCCCGACTGCAGCGCGGCGGCCAGGGTCGGGCGCGACATCGAGACCTGCTGCGGCGCGGGCAGCTTCTTGCCCGAGGCAGCCATGACCTGCTCGATCGACTGGCCCTTGCGGATCGCGGCCTGCATCTTGAGCGCGGCGGCCTTGGCGGCCTTGGAACCGGCGTCGATGGCCCAGGCGAGCTTCACGTCGTTCTGGATCTGCGCCAGCGGAGCCGGGGCGGACGCCTGGATGTCGGTGACGTCGTAAATCGCGAAGGACTTGCCCTTCTCGATCTCGGCGACCTGCGGCTGTTCCTGGCCCATTTCGAACGCGGTCTTGAGGAGCGGCTGCAATTCGGCGGGCATCGTCTCGCCGGGCTTCATGTAGACTTGCCCATCAGCGGTCAGCGACGGGGTCTGCTTGACCTCGGCGCCGAGCGACTTGGCGACTTCGGCGAGGTTGGAGCCGCCCGAAAGCTGCGCGTCGATCTTCGAGAAGGCGTCGCTGTAGGACTTGCGGGTCTTTTCCTCGGCGATCTGCTTGGTGAGGTCACCCTTCACTTCGGCAAGGGTCTTGGCCGGGGTCTTGATCTCCTCGTCGACGCGGATGACGTGCCAGCCGAGCACGCTCTTCTGCGGTGCGGCCAGCTTGCCGACCGGCGCGGCGAAGACGGCCTGCGCGACGGCGGCCGAGAACTGGCGCGAGAGATCCTCACGGCTGAACGATTCGAGCTTCGCGGCGGACAGGCCCTTTTCCGAAGCGGCGGCTTCGAGCGACTTGCCCTTCTCGACTTCGGCGACGATGGCCTTGGCGGCCGGCTCGGTCGGCACGACCAGCTGCGTGATGCGGCGATCGTCCTTGGCGGCATAGGCGGCCTTGTTCGCCTCGAAGCGCGCGGCGATCTCGGCGTCGGTCGGCGCGGCGGGAGCCGGGATCTTGTCGGCGCTGACGAGCGCATAGCGGATCGTGCGACGCTCGGGGCGAACGAACTGGCCGGTGTGCGCCTTGTAGAAGGTAGCGAGTTCGGCCTGGGTCGGCTGCTTGTCGGGCGCGAAGAGCAGCGAGGGCAGGGCGACCACGGTGCCGCTGCGGGTCTCGCTGAGCAGCGAGGCGTAACGCTTCGCGGCATATTCGGACATGACCGAGCCGATCTGCGCGGGCACGACCAGTTCCTGCGCGATCATGTTCTTGCGAATGTCCTCGCGCAGGGCCTGTTCGGAGAGGCCCTGCTGGGCGAGGGCTTGGCGGAACACGTTCTGGTCGAACTTGCCGTCGACGCCCTGGAACGCGGGGATCTGCGTCAGTTCGCTGTCGACGAGGCGGTCGCTGAGGACAACGCCGTGCTTCTCGCCGTAGACGGCGAAAGCGACGCCGTCGATCAGGCTGTCCAGCACCTGCTGGAGGCCGCCCTCGGCGATCAGCTGCTTCATCGTCGCGGTCGGGCTCTGCTGCTTGACCCGCTCGAGGCCGCGCTTGGCGCCGAGGGACAGTTCATCGGTGGTCACCTTTTCGCCGCCGACGGTGGCGACGGCAACCCCCGGAGCCGCGCTGCCGGAACCGCCGAGGCCCGCGATATCGCCACTGGCGAACGCGAGGGCGATGAGGCCGAGAACGACGAGGCCGACGATCGCGCCGACCTTGGACTTCAGAAACGAGCGGAAGAAATGGAGCATGAACCGTGCCGATCAGCAGAATATTGGCGCGAAACCGTGAGGCTTCGCATGTAAACGGCGCAGGCTTTAGGGGGCCTTCGCGCATCCTGCAATGCCGCTTGCGCAAGCCTTGGGCAAAAGCCGCGAGGTGGCATTACTACTACACTGGTGGAGAATCCCCGCGCTTAACCATCCATGAATTTTGACAAGCGATGCTCTGGTGCCCTAGCTGCCCGGCGACAGCGACGACCTGATTCCCGGTTCCGCGGCAACGGCATTACCGGAAATCTGCGAGGGGGACCCGCGGGGGAGTTCCCGAAGGTTCGCCGAGATCGATCAAAGGATTGAAATGGCTGGATTGCCTTACATCGTCGGAAATTGGAAAATGAACGGCACGCGCGCCATGCTGAACGAGGCGCGCGCAATCGATCGTTCCGCCCAGCGTTTCCCCAAGGTGCAGGTCGGACTGGCGCCGCCCTCGACCCTGATCTTCCGCATGCGGGACGCGGTCGAGTTGATCGGCGTCGGCGGGCAGGACTGCCATGCGAAGGAAAACGGCGCTTACACGGGTGACGTTTCCGCACCGATGCTCAAGGATGCAGGCGCCGATTTCACGATCGTCGGCCATTCGGAGCGCCGTGAATATCACGGCGAAAGCGACGCGGACGTCAACGCCAAGGCGCAGGCCGCGCTTTCGGCCGGTCTGGCGGTGATCCTGTGCGTCGGCGAAACCGAGGCTCAGCGCGATGCGGGCGATGCCGAGGGCGTGGTCACCGCGCAGCTCGAAGGTTCGTGCCCCATCGCAGACGGCGCGCCGGAAAAGCTCTCGGTCGCCTATGAGCCGGTATGGGCCATCGGCACCGGCCGGGTGCCTTCGGTCGCGGACGTGGCAGCCATGCACAAGGCGATTCGCGCCAAGCTGGTCGCCATCTACGGCGATGCTGGTGCGGATGTCCGCATTCTCTACGGCGGTTCGGTGAAGGCCGACAACGCGGCCGAACTCCTTGCGGTGCCGGATGTCGGCGGCGCTCTGGTCGGCGGTGCGAGCCTGACCGCCGAGAGCTTCCTGGCGATCGTCGGCGCGGCGGCTTCGCTCGCGGAGTAAGCCCGATCCATGCGCCGTCCTGCGGGGCGGCGCAGCAATAAAGTTGCCGGGTTGCGCGCTCGCCCGCGAGCGCCTATCTGCCCGGTCAAGAAAGCGGGGTATGTCCCCGCAATAAGGCTGAGACGAAGATGTTCCTTTTCCTGACCGTGGTGCAGGCTCTGGTTGCCGCCATGCTGGTGGGCGTGATCCTGGTGCAGAAGTCCGAAGGCGGCGGCCTCGGCGTCGGCGGCAGTCCCTCGGGCCTGATGTCGGCACGCGGCGCGGCCAACTTCCTGACCCGCGCGACCGGCGTTCTGGCGACTGTCTTCGTGGTGCTGAGCATCGGTCTTGCCGCTCTCGCCGTCAACGAGACGAGCGGTCGCGACATCGACACCTCGCTCCAGCGCAACACCGCTCCTGCGCAGTCTGCTCCGGTCCAGCCTGCTGACCCTCTCGGCGGCGCGGCCAACCCGGCAGCTCCGGCTGCACCCCAGCAGGGTGCGCCCGCTGGCGACTCGGTTCCGACCGATCCGCTTGGTGGTGCTGCCAAGCAGTAAACCCTGCAGGCGCTTTCGAGCGCCTCACCGTAATCGGAATGCCGTCTGGCGCAGTCAGACGGCATTTCCATGTGTTTGATCTGTGGAATGAGGCTCCGGGCGCTTGCCTGAGGGCCCCCATGCAATTTAAGGCCCGATTCCCATGGCGCGGCATATTTTCATCACCGGCGGCGTGGTCTCCTCGCTGGGCAAGGGTCTCATGGCGGCGAGCCTCGCGGCTCTGCTCCAGGCGCGTGGCTACAAGGTCCGCATTCGCAAGTTCGACCCCTACCTGAACGTCGATCCGGGCACGATGAGCCCGTATCAGCACGGCGAGGTCTTCGTGACCGACGACGGCGCCGAGACGGACCTCGACCTCGGCCACTACGAGCGCTTCACCGGCGTCTCGGGTCGCAAGGCCGACAACATTACCTCGGGCCGCATCTACCAGGACATCATCGCCAAGGAGCGCCGCGGCGACTACCTCGGCGCGACCGTGCAGGTGATCCCGCACGTCACTGATGCGATCAAGGACTTCGCCCTGACGGAGACCGAGGATCTCGACTTCGTGCTGTGCGAGATCGGCGGCACCGTCGGCGATATCGAGGGACTGCCCTTCGTCGAGGCGATGCGCCAGCTGCGCAACGAACTCGGCCGTGAGGGCACCTGCTTCGTCCACGTCACGCTGGTCCCCTACATCGCCGCTGCGGGCGAACTGAAGACCAAGCCGACGCAGCACTCGGTGCGTGAACTGACGGGTCTGGGCATCCAGCCGGATATCCTGCTGTGCCGCTGCGACCGCGAGCTGCCCGAAAGCGAGCGCCGCAAGATCGCGCTGTTCTGCAACGTGCGCCCGCAGGCGGTGATCCAGGCGCTCGACGCCCCGAACATCTACGCCGTGCCGCTGCAGTATCACCGCGAGGGCCTCGACGCCGAAGTCCTGCATCACTTTGGCATGCTGGAATCGGCCAAGGCGCCGGTGCTCGAGCGCTGGGACGACATCACCGACCGCTACCAGAACCCTGAGGGTGAAGTGACCATCGGCGTCGTGGGCAAGTACATCGGCCTGCAGGACGCCTACAAGTCGCTGAACGAAGCGCTCGTCCATGGCGGCATGGCCAACCGCGTGAAGGTCAACGTGCGCTGGATCGACGCCGAAATCTTCGAGAAGGAAGATTCCGAGATTGCCGCCGCGCTCGAACCGATGCACGGCATCCTCGTCCCCGGCGGCTTCGGCGAGCGCGGCACCGAGGGTAAGATCGCCTCGGTCCGCTTCGCGCGTGAACGTCAGGTGCCGTTCTTCGGCATCTGCCTGGGCATGCAGATGGCGTGCATCGAGGGCGCGCGCTCGGCGGGCATCGCCAAGGCCAGCTCCACCGAATTCGGCCCGACCGAGGAACCCGTGGTCGGTATCATCACCGAGTGGATGACCGAGGACGGCCTCCAGACCCGCGCCGAGGGCGGCGACCTTGGCGGCACCATGCGCCTTGGCGCCTACACCGCCGCGCTCTCGCCCAACAGCCATGTCGCGGCGATCTACGGTTCGACCGAGATCAGCGAGCGCCACCGCCACCGCTACGAAGTCAACGGCTCGTACCGTGAGGCGCTGGAAGGCAATGGCCTGATCTTCTCCGGCATGTCGCCCGACGGCCTGCTGCCCGAGATTGTCGAGCGCCCGGATCACCCGTTCTTCGTCGGCGTGCAGTTCCACCCGGAACTCAAGTCGCGCCCGTTCGAGCCGCATCCGCTGTTCGCCGGCTTCGTCGCCGCGGCGCTGCGTCAGGCGCGTCTGGTCTGACGATGCTTGTTTCCCCTCCCGGTGCGGGAGGGGAAGGGCTTCTCCTATCTCCGTAACGGAGCCATCTCGTCTGGCCGCGAGACGGCACATCCGGGCATGCTTGGCGCAATGCCGATGCGGAGCCACGGATGTCCACGATCGTCCTCGAATTCAACGAGTTGTCGCCAAGGCTGCTCGACCGCTTCATAGCCGAGGGGCATCTGCCGAACTTCCGGCGCCTGCGCGACAGCGCGCTGGTCGCGGTGACCGATGCGGAGGAGGAAGCGCCGTATCTCGAGCCGTGGATCCAGTGGGTCACGGTTCACACAGGGCTTTCCTACGCAGAGCATCGCTGTTTCCAGCTCAATGACGGCGCCGCGCTGGATGCGCCGCGCATCTGGGATCTGGTGAGCCGCAGCGGGCGCAGCAACTGGATTTGCGGTAGTATGAATGCGGCGTCGCAGCCGGGCTTCCGGGGGCATTTCCTGCCCGATCCCTGGGCGACGGAGCCGATCGCCCAGCCGCCCGGCCATTTCAACGCCTACACAGGGCTGGTTCGCAGCTATGTGCGTGAACACAGCGCCAGACCGGATGTATCCGGCGCGGACTTTGCGCGTTTCGGCCGTTTCATGCTCGCACATGGGCTTTCCGCAAGGTCGGTGCTGGCCGCGATTCGCCAATTGGCGGGGGAGCGAAGTGGTAACGTCAAATGGCGACGGGCGATGATACTGGACCGGCTGCAGTGGGACCTGTTCCGCTCGATCCACCGCAGCGCCCGCCCCCATTTCTCCACGTTTTTCCTGAACAGCACCGCACATTTCCAGCATTTCCACTGGCGCGAGTTCGAGCCTGCGCTGTTCGGCATCCAGTCCTCGACGCAGGATCTGGAGACATATGGGGCGAGCGTGCTCGACGGCTATCGCAACATGGACCGGATGGTCGGGCAGGCCCTGACCATGACCGGGGAAGACGACAATCTCGTGCTCGTCACCGCGCTGGGGCAGCAGCCCATGTTGTCCCACGAAGAAGACGGCGGCAGGCAGATATTCCGGCACCGGGATATCGATCGACTGCTCGCGTTCGGCGGGGTCGCGGCAGAGTGGACTTATGCCCCGGTAATGTCGCAACAGTTCCTGCTCCACTTTGAGAGCGATGCGTCGGCCCAAGCGGCGGCGACACGGATCGAGGCGCTGCGCCTGTCCGACGGCAGGCAGCCGATGTGGGCGCGGCGGCAAGGCGCGACGCTGGATGCCGGCTGCATGATCGAGCAGGCTCCGGGTGAGGACGTGATGGTGACGTCATCCGCCACCAACGAAGTGCTGCGCTTCTCCGACCTGTTCTATCCGCTCGAGGCGCTGCGCAGCGGCAAACATCATCCGGACGGGGCGTTCTGGATCAGGGGGCCGGGCATCCGCGCGGAGCGTCTTGCCCAGCGCGTTTCGCTGCGCTGCGTGGCACCCACGCTCGCCGATCTGGCAGAGGTCGGAGGGCGTTTTTCGGCGCCTTCGCTGCTCACACCCGCGCGGATGGAGGTAGCCGCCTGAGCGCTTTTTGCAATGCAGCAATTTCCGCTTCCGCGTTCGCCGTCGCCGTTATAGCCTGCAGGATCGCGCGAAAATGGAGGCTTGGGGTAGTATGGGGAACGGTTCGATCGTCGAGTTCATCGCAGGTCTTCCCAAGGCGGAACTGCACGTCCACCTGGAGGGAACGCTGGAGGCGGAACTCAAGTTCAGGCTGGCGGAGCGCAACGAAGTGGACCTGCCTTACGCCGATGTCGATGCGATGCGGGCCAGCTACGTCTACCATGACCTGCCCAGCTTTCTGGCGATCTTCTACGAGGGCAGCTTCGTCCTGCACCGCGAGGAGGACTTTCGCGATCTGATCTATGCCTATCTGGAAAAGGTCGCAGGGCAGAACGTCGTCTATGCGGAGATGTTCTTCGATCCGCAGCAGCACACCGATCGCGGCATCCCGTTCTCGGTGATGATCGAAGGCCTGACGCGCGGCCGCATCGAGGCGGAGCGTGATTTCGGTATCCGGTCGCAACTGATCATGTGCTTCGTGCGGGAACGCAGTGCGGAAAGCGCGATGGCCGTGTTCGAGATGGCTCTGCCGTACAAGCACCTGATCGTCGGGCTGGGGCTCGACTCCGATGAGAAGGACAACCCGCCCGAAAAGTTCGCCGAGATATTCCGGCGCGGCCGTGAAGAGGGCTTCCGGCTGACGATGCACTGCGATGTCGATCAGAAGAATACCCACGAGCATATCCGGCAGGCCATCGAAGAGATCGGTGTCGAACGGATCGACCATGGCGCCAACCTGCTCGACCGGCCCGAACTGATCGCCATGGCCGGGGAGCGCGGACTGTTCTTCACCGTGTGTCCGTACGCCAACGAGATGATGCGCCCCGGAGAGCGGCAGTCGATCGCGCGGGGGATGCTGGACCGGGGTTTGCGGCTGACGCTCAACTCGGATGATCCGGCCTACATGGAAGGCAAGTACATCAACGAGAACATGCTGATGGTGCATGAACTTGCCGGTTTCGAACGGGAAGACCTGCTGACCGTGACGCGCAACGCCTTCGATGCCGCGTGGATCGACGAAGACCTGCGGCGCGAACTGCACGGCAAGCTCGATGCTTATGCGCTTGCCGCCAGCGGCTCGGGCGCCGTCTCCAGCGCCTGAGTTCAGCGGTTCCGGATCAGCCGATCATCGTCAGGTAGGCCGAAACCGTCACGATCGACAGCACGGTGGAAATCAGGATCACGCGCGCGGTGACGCCGGCTTCACGGCCATAGAACTCCGCGAGCATGAAAGGGCCGGTTCCGGTCGGCAGCATCGCGAGGAGCACGGCGGCATGGCGCGCGGGCGGGTCAAGCGGGAACAGCGTGACGGCCAGCACCCAGGCCAGCAACGGGTGGACCGCCAGCTTGAGCGTCACCAGCATCGCCGTCAGCGTACCGGCTCCCTTTGCCGCCTGACGCTTTTCTCCGAGGAAAAGGCCAAGGCCGACCAGCGCCGCCGGAGAGGCCGCGCCGCCCAGCATTTTCAAGAAAACCTCGACGGGCTGAGGCACGGCCATGCCGGTGGTGGGAAAGAAGCAGGCCACGATGGGTGCCACGATGAGTGGGTTGGTCGCCAGCGACTTGCCGACTTTGGCAGCGACGCGCAGCGGATGGCTGCCGACATGGAGGCGGATTTCTATCAGCACGATGGCGCCTGCGAACAGGACGCAGGCGACGACGATCGTGGAGATCAGCGTGAGCGTATTGCTCCATGCGCCAAGTGCGGCGAGGAGCAAGGGAAAGCCGAGGAAGCCGGTGTTCGGATAGCTCGCGGCGAGCCCCAGCACGGGGCCATCGGCCTCGAAGCCGGAATGCCGGGCGTGTGCGGCAACCGTCAACGCGAAGATCGCCATGGTGCTGAGGGTGAACACGGCCAGGAAATGGGGCTGCCACAATTGGTGCCAGCTGGATTTCGCGACGATATCGAACAGCAGCGCGGGCAGGGCGAGGTAGACGACGAAGCGGTTGAGTTCACTGGTGGCCTGCGGTCCCATGACGCCGATCCGCCTTGCCAGCCAGCCGGCGAAGATTAGCGAGAAAACGGGCAGCACGATCCCGAGGATCGCGGTCATGAGCACAAGGTCCGCAACATGACTGCAGGCGCTACTGTCGAGAAGCACGCTATGCGAGGATTAATCCGGCACCGTGCATGCGTTCTGCGCAACATCGCATGCAAAAGGGCGGCCCGGACAACCGGACCGCCCATAGCGCCGTACTCGGCACTCACGCAAAGGGACGGGAAACGCGAGCGCCGTTGCGGGCGGTTACG
>NZ_ALVC01000448.1:0-4075 GCF_000293195.2 Sphingomonas sp. LH128 | reverse complement strand
GCGCGATCCTTGCGGTCGCCCTCGCGCTGGCGACCGCGATCCACCTGCTTTCCGGCTCTGGTGACAGCCTGCATGCCGTGCAGGGCATTCCCGTCACGACCTTCGCGCTGTTCGTCGCCGGGCTCAAAGGCGGGCTGCTGACTTTCGGCGGGGCCTATACGGCCATTCCCTATGTCCGCTCGGATACGGTCGGGCGGGGCTGGATCGGCGACGGCGCCTTCCTCGACGGGATCGCGCTCGCCGGAGTGCTGCCTGCGCCGCTGGTGATCTTCGTGACTTTCGTGGGCTATGTCACCGGCGGGGTGAGCGGCGCGCTGGCCATCACTGCGGGGATGTTCCTGCCCGCCTTCGCCTTCTCGCTGGTGCTGTTCGAGCGGTTGGAGGCCATCGTCGAGAATCCGGCGCTGCACCGCCTGCTCGAAGGCATAGCCGCCGCCGTGGTGGGGATCATCGCCGCCACCTTCGTGCAGCTTGCCTATGCGACCGGACTGCGCGTGACCGCCCCGCTCGGTGCGCTCGCGATCTTCGCGGTGGCCCTGGCGGTCGTGTGGCGGATCAAGGGCGCCTGGGTGACGCCTGCGCTGGTGGCGGGAGGGGCCTTCGCGGGCTGGGCCTTGTTCACATAAAGGAGCGGCGCTTTCCTACAGGACGGGCGGCGCGGTACGATGCGCCCATGCCCCGCCCGATCGCTTCCAGCTGCACAAGGTTACACCATAAGGTGACACTTTCTCCTTACAAGGTGACACATCGTCAGCAAAAGGTGTCACCTTGTGCACCTAAGGTGACACTTTCCGGCCCAAGGTGACACCTTTTCCCTCTGGACCGTGTCAACGGTGTAAACGTGCCCGGAACCTCCCGCCCCCCATGCGTGTTAGCGGATGCAGCATCATGCAGGAGGCAGCACGTGACGCAGGGCCCAGCTACCGACCATCCCGCCGACATCGCGTTTTCCCGCCCCGAGCGGATGATTCATGAACTCGGTGCCGAATATACCGGCGAGGGCACGCATTTCGGCGTCTTCTCCGAAAATGCCGAAGCGATCGAACTGTGCCTGTTTTCCGAGGACGGCACCGAGGAAACCGCCCGCCTCGAACTGCCATCGCGGGAAGGTTCGATCTTCTCCGGCTACCTCCCCGGCGTGAAGCCCGGCCAGCTCTACGGCCTGCGCGCCCACGGCCCCTACGATCCCGCGAGCGGCCACCGCTTCAACCCCAACAAGCTGCTGCTCGACCCTTATGCCCGCGAGGTTTCCGGCGCGATGCAATGGGACGACGCGCTCTGGGGCTACGACCTGACGACGGGCGACGACACCACATTCGACGCCCGCGATTCCGCCCCGTTCATGGTCAAGAGCGTGGTGCAGGACCCGGACTTCGACTGGGAAGGCGACAAGTCCCTCTCCCGTCCCTGGACCGAGACGGTGATCTACGAGGCCCACGTCCGCGGCCTGACGATGACTCACCCCGACGTCCCCGAAGCCCTTCGCGGCACGTACGAAGGCATGGCCAGCGAGCCGATCCTCGACCACCTCCGCAAGCTGGGCGTCAGCGCCATCGAGCTGCTGCCCAGCCAGTTCTTCCTCGACGACCGCATGCTGCTGGACAAGGGCCTGTCGAACTACTGGGGTTACCAGACGCTCGGCTTCTTCGCGCCGGAACCGCGTTTCCTGCGCGGCGGCGACGTCGCCCCGCGCGCCATCCGCCAGTTCAAGGACATGGTGAAGCGGTTCCACAAGGCGGGGATCGAGGTCATCATGGACGTGGTCTACAACCACACCGCCGAAGGTTCGGAGAAAGGCCCCACCCTCAGCTTCCGCGGCCTCGACAACGCCGCATACTACATGCTGAGCCCCGAGAACCCGCGTTTCAGCTTCGACAACACCGGCACCGGCAACACCTTGGCGGTGGCGCATCCGATGGTCATGCGCATGGTGCTCGATTCGCTGCGCTACTGGGTGCAGGTGATGCACGTCGACGGCTTCCGCTTCGACCTCGCCTCCACATTGGGCCGCGAGGAAGCGGGCTTCGACCGCGAAGGCGGCTTCTTTGACGCGATCCGGCAGGACCCGATCCTTGCCGGCGTCAAGCTGATCGCCGAGCCGTGGGACATCGGCATGGGCGGCTATCAGGTCGGCGGCTTCCCCCACCCGTTCCGCGAATGGAACGACAAGTTCCGCGACGACACCCGCGCGTTCTGGCGCGGCGACGAGGGGCTGGTGGGCGACATCGCCCAGCGCCTGATCGGCTCGCCGGTCCAGTTCAACCACTCGGATCGCGGCGCCACCAGTTCGATCAACTTCCTCGCCGCGCATGACGGCTTCACGCTGATGGACACCGTCTCGTTCAACGACCGCCACAACGAGGCCAACGGCGAAGGCGGCGCGGACGGGCACGACAACAACCTTTCCGACAACATGGGCGCCGAAGGGGCCACCGACGACGAGGCCATCACCGCCGCCCGCGCCCGCCGCCGCCGCGCCATGGTGGCGACGCTGATGGTCAGCCAGGGCGTGCCGATGCTGCTTTCGGGCGACGAGATCGGCAACAGCCAGCACGGCAACAACAACGTCTACTGCCAGGACAACGAACTCGGCTGGCTCGACTGGGAGAGCCGGGACGACGATTTCCTCGACTTCTGCAGCCGCATGATCGCGCTGCGCCGCCAGTACCCGGTGCTCTGCCAGGAGAACTTCCTGATGGGCGAGACCGGCGACAACGAGCGCCTGGAGATCGCCTGGTTCCAGCCGGACGGCCGCGCGATGGACGGCGAGCTGTGGGGCCAGCAGGGCCTGCGCGTGCTCGGCATGCTGCTCGACTACTCGACCCGCGAGGTCTTCCTCGACGGCGGGCGCCCGCTGTTCACCGTGGTCAACGCGGGCGACGGCCTCGACTTCACGCTGCCCGAGGGCGAGTGGGTGCGCCTGCTCGACACCGCGCGCGACGATCCCTTCACCGAGGAGCCGGTCGATCGCGAGGCCGCCGCGATCTCGCCCGGCAGCCTCTGCCTGTTCCGCCCCGCCTGATGGCAACGCACTGGGGCGCCCACCCGCTGGGCGACGGTCGCTGGCGCTTCGGTCTCTGGGCGCCGGACGCGGAGGAAGCCCGGCTGGAGGTCGGCGGCACGGCCCTGCCCGCGCACTCCGCTGGGCATGGCTGGTGGCTGTTCGAGGGCGAGGCCACCGCCGGAGACGCCTATCGCTGGGTCATGGAGGGCACGCCCTATCCCGACCCCGCCGCGCGGGCGCAGATCGGCGACGTGCACGGCCCCTCGATGCTGGTCGATCCGGCGGCCTACCAATGGCGACACGAATGGCCGGGACGCCCCTGGCACGAGGCGGTGGTCTACGAACTCCACCTCGGCACCTTCACCGAGGAAGGCACGTTCGCCGCTGCCATTGCAGAGTTGCCGCGCCTTGCGGACCTCGGCGTGACGATGATCGAGATCATGCCCGTCGCCCAGTTCGAGGGCGACCGGGGCTGGGGCTACGACGGCGTACTGCCCTTCGCACCGCACCCCGCCTACGGCACGCCGGACGAGATGCGCGCGCTGGTCGATGCGGCTCACAGCCACGGCATCGCCGTGATGCTGGACGTGGTCTACAACCACTTCGGACCTTCCGGGAATTACCTCGGCGCGTGGTGCCCCTCGTTCTTCCACCCCGAGCGTGCCTCACCGTGGGGTGCAGGAATCGCCTTCGAGGCCCCGGCCGTGCGCGAATACTTCATCGCCGACGCCCTGCACTGGCTGGACGAATACCGCCTCGACGGCCTGCGCCTCGACGCGGTGCACGCCATCGAGGACCATTCCGAAACCCATTTCCTCGACGAACTGGCCGCGCGTATCCGCGCCTGTGACTTCGGCCGGCCGATCCACCTCGTCACCGAGGACGAACGCAATCTCGTCCGCTATTTTACCGCCGATGCGCCCTACGACGGCACCTGGAACGACGACTGGCACCATGCCGTCCACTGCCTGCTGACCGGGGAGGACGAAAGCTACTACGCCCCCTTCGCGGTCGCCCCGGTGGCCGACATCGCCACAGCACTCGCCGATGGCTACGTCGAGCAGGGCCAGC